>JAACJW010000017.1 GCA_021378525.1 Ureaplasma sp. Hg2
TTTTGCTTTCAATCCTAACCCAATCAACTTAACAAAAGAAAATGAATACATGTACAATGGAGCCCCTAATGCGGGGAACCCAACATACACAACAGATACTAATTATTGAAACGTTGTGCCTTCTACTAAAGGGGGGAGTGATTTAACTGGTTTTATGGGGTTGCAATTTGAAAATTCAAATAACTTACCAAGTGTTATTGCGCCTGTTGTCTTTGATGATTGAGCTAAGTCAGGACCAGATGCTGGTGTTAACGATACTCATGCAGGGTTATTATATAATTATGTTAATGGTGATTCAACTACAAACAATGGTTATGATAATTTAATTAAAGCCGTTGAAAACGTTAATACTGTAAGTGGTTTAGAAAAAATAATTAATGATTTAGATATATTTGGTTTACCTCAAGAAATAACAGCTTCATCTAAAGAAAACAAAGATACTGGTGTAACAACAAATTATACTTTACAAGAACGTAGAAATAATTTATTGGATGGTATAACTATACAAGGTAGTCCAAAAATACTAGGATTAAAAGATGATCACGCATTAAAAAATAACGATCCAAAAAAGAAAATTCACGATAATTCATTTGTAAAACAAACTAGTGTTTCCTTAAAAGATTCTCAAGGCCAAAGTTATGCTACATCTGAAGGTGATGGTTCAGCTTATGGATATGAAGTAGTTGTAACTCAAGTTGGTGCTGCTGATGTTAGCAATCTTCTTAATACTGATGGTACTATTAAAATTAATGACACCACTACTCCTACTACAAACGGATTCCTAGGCTTACCGCCTGAAGCATTCTTTGATTCAGTCTTAAAACTAGCAAGTAATCAAACGTTGCAAGAAAATGCAATTAGTAACATGTTAAGTGGTTCAGATACAGGACATCAAGATAAATTAACCGTTTATGATAAACGATTCTTTGATGCCTTAGGTTCACTTTGAATTAAAAACTGAAATTAAAAAATGAGCGAAAGCTCATTTTTTTGATATCATTAAATTAGTAGGTAGAGGGTAATATGAAGGATTGTATTTTTTGTCAAATTGTTGACCGAACTATTTCAGCAAGAATAATTGGTGAAAATAGTGGTGCTGTGGCTTTTTTAGACATCAGCCCAGCATCTGATGGGCATACCGTTGTCATTAGTAAAGGACACTATTGTGATTTAGCAACAACACCGAATGATCAATTAGCAGACGTAATTGCTTTAGCAAAAAGTGTTGCTTTGAAAATCGAAGCATCAAAACTTGATCCATGAGGTTTTAATTACTTAAGTAATCAGGGCCATATTGCTGGTCAAAATGTCTTTCACTTTCATATGCATGTGATACCTAAATATGGTAAACAAGATGGCTTTTCCTTTACTAGTAATTCAAAAAATTTAATGCCGATTGACGGTGTTGCTGTTATGATTGATAAGGCTAAATCCTATGTTGATAAACAAAATGCCAAAGCAATAAAGAAATTAAAAAAATAACTATTAAAAATTGCATTTATAGTAGATTAAGTTATAAAATAAATATAAAATTATAACATTGAGGTTAAAATGAAAATTATATCTAAAAATAAATTCGTATGATCAATCCTTGCCCTAGCACCAATTATGCTAGTGGCTTCTTGTGCTGTTGGAGCGACACAAGCAAACCAAGGGTTAAAAACAAATAATATAACTTTAACTAATCATAATAAAGCCGCTGCAACAGTTCCGGTTGTTTGAGTTACTGAGAAGGATTACCCTGCAGAATACAAAAAACTAAACGATCAATATGCTGATAAAGATGCCAGAACTATTACCGCAAAAGATGCTGAAGCTTTTATTCATAATTATACTGATGTTAAAAACGAGGGATATATTTCTATTGGGATTAACAGTAAAACTGGTGCTATCATCATTTACTTTAATTACAACGATGGAACTACACCTATGGCTTCTAATAGTTATGATTTTTTCACCCCAGAACCTGAATCAAATGGTTCAAGCAATAATGATTTACCAATTATCATTGGATCAGTTGTTGGTGCGGTTGTTGTAATTATAATAATAGGTCTTTTAATCTTTTATTTTAAACGACGTAGTAACAAATCATATCATACAAATAAACCGCCTAAGAAAATTAAGAATGTAAAAACTAAGCAAATTAAAAAACCATCTTATAATCCTAAACCAGTTGGAAAACCGTCGTACAATCCTAAACCAATACCTGTAACTAGCAACCACCAAATGAAAACCGAAACAAAGGCACCTAAAGCACCTAAACATAGTTTCTCATTAAAACCAAAGATGCCTACCATAGCTAAACCGTCTAGTCATGGTTCACCATCATACAGTCCTAAGCCGATACCTGCAACTAGTAGCCACCAAATGAAAACCAAAATAAAGGCACCTAAACATAGTTTCTCGTTAAAACCAAAGATGCCTACCATAGCTAAACCATCTAGTCATGGTGCAAAGTCATCAAAACATGTGAAAGCCCAAAAATATAGTGCGCCTAGTAGTTCAATAAGAGCAACTAGTAGTCGAAACGCTAATGCAAAAAGAACAACTCATAGTACTAATAGAAGCATTAGCCAAAGATCAAATAATCAACACTATGGTAAAACTGCGGCACATTCAAGTGGTCGTAACGCAAGCTCAGCTAGCAGCCGAACACGTGGTTATTCACCTCCTCAAAAAAGCAAACCTAAGAAGGGTTGAAAAAAATCTAGTAAGAAATATTAAATTTAAGGTAATAAAAAAATGAATGGAAATCACCATTCATTTTTTTTATGTGAGTTGAAAAAACTATTTAATTAATTTTTCAACTGTAGCTTCAACTGTTTTAAAATCAACTGGTTGACCAACATCACTATTATATGAAGCTAGAACAATTTTGTCATTTTTATCAAGCACGAAAACTGATCTAAACAATGTCATGTATGGGTCCATTAGAACGCCATAACTTTTACCAAAGTTATTATCTCGATAATCACTTAGTGCAATAACATTATCATATTTATTAGCGTCACATCAACGACTAAATGCAAATGGTAAGTCAACTGAAACGTTTAAGACAACAACTTTGCCGTTAGTTCCATATTTTGCGTTAAAATGTTTTGTTTGCATTTCACATACGCCTGTATCGATTGATGGAAAAACTGAAATTACTTTAACTTTTCCTGCGTAATCTTTTAGTGTTTTAACTGCACTATTAACATCAACTAATTTAAAATCAGGTGCATTATCACCAGCTTTTACTTTAGATCCTTGTAGTGTGAAATTTACTGCTTTAAAATCTGCCATATTTTTCTCCTTATATTTAAAATATTTATAATGAAATTATAACATACATATTATATTGTACCTTATTGGAAGCACCATATATTACACTAACTTTTATGTGAAAAAATACTATAATAGAATAAAAACTAAATTATATAAAAAACCATTCTCTTAATTGTTAGAATCTAACAAGAGAATGGTTTTTATAAACTTACTTAATTATTGTAGTCTAGCGAACGCTCCTACTATTACACCAGCAAGCAAAGGTGCCATGACTGGTATTCAAGAATAAGATCAGTTAGCTTTAACTTTTTCATGATTTTTATAAGGTAATAGTTGGAATACAAGACGTGGCATTAAATCCCGAGCTGGGTTAATTGCATATCCTGTACTACCTCCTAATGACATACCTATACTAAATACAACTAAAGCAACAATGACTGGTCCCATTGCACTTAAATTAACCAATGGAAGTGTTCCTAAAGCGACGATTGATCCTAACAATACACCCGTCCCAACAAATTCCCAACCAAAGTTAATAGCAATGTTATTGTGGGTTGGTCCTGTACAGTGACTTCCAAATGCTGCTTGTGAAGTGTTTTCTTGAATATGTTTGTAATTTAGTAAATCAAGAACAACTTGAGCTATAAAGGCACCTGATAATTCACTAGCTATTGCTACAAAAAATTGTGCTGCATCATATTTACCTTCAGCTAGAACCATCATTGATACTGCTGGGTTTAAGTGCGCGTTAGCGCCTAACGCTGATGATATAAGAACGCCAATCATTACAGCCATACCTCACCCTGCTGCAATAACTATTCAACCAGATTGATAAGCATAAGATTTTTTATAGGAGACAGCTCCACAAACCCCGTTACCTAATAATACTAAAAAGAATGTACCAAGGAATTCACCTGCAAAAATATCAATTAAAGAATTAGATAACATAGTTATTCTCCTTTACATTTAATTGCATTAGTTCAATTTAATGTTCTTTTAATTGCCTCGTCTCAACCTTTAAGAAGCAACTTAACTTCGTCATCACTTAATATTGGTTTAAACTTACGGTCAATTTTTGTAATGTCTTTAATTTCATTAGTATCTTTTCAAAACCCGACTGCAAGTCCTGCTAAAAATGATGCTCCCATTGCGGTTGTTTCAACGTTTTTAGGTCTTTCGATTTCTAATTTACTTATTGAAGATTGAAATTGCATAAGATAATTTGATTTAGAAGCGCCACCATCAACCTTTAATATCTTAATAGGCTTTTTTAAGTCTTTTGACATAGCTGTGATTAAATCATTAGATTGGTATGCAATGGATTCTAAAGTAGCTTTTATAATATGTTCTCGTTTAGTTCCCCGTTCTAGTCCGAATATTGCGCCCCTTGAATAAGAATCTCAATAAGGAGCTCCTAGTCCAACAAATGATGGAACCGTATAAATACGTTGATCATCTTTTACTAAACTACTATAGAAATCACATTCAGATGCATCATACATAATTTTCAAAGCATCCCGTAACCATTGGATAGCAGCTCCTGCAACGAACACCGATCCTTCTAATGCATAAACTGTTGGTTCTTTACCAATTTTTCATGCAATTGTTGATAACAAATTATTTTCACTTGAAACACATTTTGTTCCCGTGTTAACGAGTGTAAAACAACCTGTACCATAAGTGTTTTTGACCATACCCACTTCAGTACATTGTTGACCAAAAAGAGCTGATTGTTGGTCACCACAAACTCCGCCAATCGGAACTAGAGCTGTTGCGCTCTTAGAGAATAGATAAGGTTTGACATTACCATACACAAAACTAGAAGAGTGAACATCTGCTAATATTTCCCGTGGAATTTCTAATAAGTCTAAAATTTCTTGATCTCATTTTAAAGTATGAATATTAAAAAGCATAGTTCTTGATGCATTGGTTACATCAGTTGCAAAAACTTCACCATCTGTTAATTTTCACATTAATCATGTGTCTATCGTACCAGCTAGTAAATTACCTTTTAAAAGTTTTTCCTTAACTTCTGGAACATTTTTAAGGATTCATCGTAATTTTGTTCCGCTAAAATAGGCATTAATTATTAAACCGGTTTTATCAGTTATCATTTTTTTATGACCCGCTTTAATTAATTCATCACAATATTCACTTGTCCGACGATCCTGTCAAACGATAGCATTGTATATTGGTAATCCAGTTTCCTTGTCTCAAACCACAATAGTTTCCCGTTGATTAGTTATTCCGACTGCCGCCAATGAAGACGTTTTCAATTTTAAAACGTGTTTGGCATTTTGCATTGTTGTTAATTGTGTGTTCCATATTTCTAAAGGATCATGTTCTACTCAACCGCTCTTAGGAAAATATTGTGTAAATTCCTGTTGTTTTATAACTTTAATATTACCTTTATAATCAACAATTAAAGTCCGACATGAAGTAGTCCCTGAATCTAATGTTAATATATATTTCTTTTCCATATATTTAACACTTATCACATTACTTTAAAATTAGGTTTGAAGTCTTTTTTAAGTTCGCACTTAAGATTACTCGCTTTTAGTAAATTAACAACTTCAATAGCTAGTGCGGGAGCTGCTGAAAGGGCAGGAGATTGAGTCCCTGCAACATTTATAAAATGTTTATTACCTTTTGCTGCTCTAAGAACAAAATCATTAGTTTCAATATCAATAGGTCTAGATCCTGCAAAAGTCATTACTGTTTTAGAAAGATCTAATGATGGGATAATTTTATTACCTATTTTACCGATTAAATCATATTTCTCTTGTGTGATAAGTCTTGTTTCATTCTTTGGAACATTTTCTTCTGCTGTTGGGCCAACTAAAACATGACCATCTGTTGTTGGTGCTACTACAACACCTTTCCCAAAGATAGTAGGAACCATAAAACAAATTGAATTTATTTTATTACGTTGTGTTCTTTCAAGGATTCGATATTCCCCTCTTCTAGTTGTAAGTTTGAAATCGGGATATCCAGCCATTGCAGCAATTTCATCAGCATAATGCCCAGCGACATTAATAATGGATTTAGTATAGTATATTTTATCCTTATTAATAGTTATTTTAAATAACTCATCTTTTTTTGAATAAGAAATAGCTGTAACATCAGAACTTTCAAATAGCGTTGCGTTATTATTTATTGCAGCTCCAAAAAAAGCTCGAGATGCTTTAACAGGATCAATTGCTCAACTAATATCACATATTAAACCACCAATAACTTCTCTACTTAAATTTGGTTCGCGTTTAAAAAGTTCTTCTGCGCTTACAATTTTCATTGATTCTTTAGGAAGATGATTAGTTAACCCTCGTTCATATAACATTTTAACATCATCCATTTCTTTTTTATTAAATGCTAAAATTAAAGAATCAACTTTTGCTCTTGGAAATTCCAAGTGTTTGAAAATATCGTTTCTTCAAAGTTCCCCACCTAGAACATTATATTTTGCCTTTAGGGTATTAGGAACTGCATCAAAACCGCCATGAATAACACCTGAGTTTGCCCGAGATGTTTCATCTGCTATTACACTATTTTTTTCAAATATAACCGTATCTAAATTGTATTTAGATAATTCATATGCTATAGCAGCGCCGATTATACCAGCGCCAATTATTACAACATCATAATTTTTCATAATTAATATCTCCGTTTTTTATAATTAATTTTAAATTTATACATAACTATCATCAATTTACATAAGAAAATAATTAATTATTATAGTTATATATATAATGATTTTAGTTACCTATTTTAATTAATGCTTTAATAGTACTCGTAAAATACTATTATTTTTGCCTTACAATTTATAATTGAAATTTATCATAAGTGATTTTTATTGTCTTTAAACTAAATGTTGCATGCTTCGCTATTTTAATTACGGTGTTAAGCCGCTACGATATTAAAGTTTAATAAAGATTTTTAAAACTTCTATTATCTAATATAATATAATTAAATAATAGAAGTTGCATAATGGTTGCACAGAAGGAAGGTTTTATGAAAAATCGATGATTAACTGGTTTCAATAAATATATGGGAAACGTTGAAGCGATGTTGGCATATTTTAATCAATGTGGAATTAAAGTGATTGATTACAATGATGAAAGTAAAATTGCACAAGTGCTTTATAATGATAAGAAGCTATTTATTTTATTAACATACTTTGAAGTTAGTCTAAATGCTGATCAAACAAAAGCGATTGTTAATATAATAAAACCAGAAATAGAATTCGAACATGAAAATCAATGTGTTTTTCTAGGAATGAATAAATATATGGACCAATGAATTTTCTTTGCTTTTAATAATCAGATTCTAAAACTAGAAGGCGAAAATGGTGGATTACATGCTGAATTTATTTTCAGGAATGCTGATCATCTTGCCCTAACACTTAAATATTGTGATGCTGGTCAATTAGAATTACCCTATATAATTAATAACAAAGCAATTCAAAGAATCCCTGCTAAACAAATAAAATCAACCTTCGTTGAATATCAAGTAACTAGTTCGTTACCAGGCACCTTAGATTTTTTATTAGAAACAAATAACTTTGATAATTAGAAATTAACTACAAAAAAAATACCGGAACAAATTGTTCCGGTATTTTTAATTAAGATTATTCAACTAATAAATCTTGTCTAACGTATCAATAACCTAATCCTAATAATCCTAAGATGTATAGAATTCCGATTGTTAAGTAAGCTTGTCCACCACTATTGAAACCGTATGTGTCAATATCGCCACTTACTTTATAGTTGTAGAACATATTGAATGTGCCTGAACTATCACCGTTTGTTAAAAGTTGTGGATGTGATGCACCGCCAATAATAATAGCTAAGAAGACTCATAGTAATGCAGTAATGCCAAATGATAACACTCTAGTTGTTTGAAAATATGTATTCATTCGTTGTGCGTATCATATTGATCATGCAAAGTAAATGATTCCAAAGAACCAAAAAACAATAAGTCAATTAGCTGCCGCATTTAAATGGGGGAAACCGTTGGTTACCCCATCTGGTTTAATGTACATTGCTCACATTCCTGCTTGCTGAGTTTGTCCTGCCTGTTGCTGGGTTGGTTGGGTTGTAAGTAATATAACTGATCATAATACAATCATAAACATCCAAACAAGAGCGACAGACACTAATATTTTGTTAAACAATCATTTTTGTCTAAGATTTTTGCCCATATCTTAATATCCTTTCGATAAATTTAGTATCTATTCTAATTATAAAGATATATGGGGCGATTTACAACAATAAAGGACTAAAATGTAATAATAATTACTAAAAATAAGAATTAGCATTTAAAAAGGCGAATGCATTTAACTATTATGAAATATCCGTGTCCTCTAAATAAATACTTTATAGATTTATTTTTTTTATTACAAATGTATTAAATATCTTATCTAAATAACTAGTTTATAGTAAAATATATTTATAGGAATAGGTGAATAAAATGATATTTATAACTCGTAAAGGTAATAAGAAAAAGGTTAAAGTGACATACAAGCAAATCAACCCACTTAACCATGTCGATAAAATTGTAATTGTTAAAAGCGACAATAACAAAACATATTAATAGAAAATATTAAATTATTTTCTATTATTTTTTATTTTTAGGATATAATTTAAGAGATAAAATGCGCCTGTAGCTCAGTTGGATAGAGCATACGCCTTCTAAGCGTACGGTCGGGGGTTCGAATCCCTCCAGGCGCGCCATATTATGATTAGACAATGCTTCTTTGAAGCATTGTTTTTTTATTGTTATTCGCGTTATCTACTATATAGTTAATTATTTGAGTTAAAATAATCACGTTGTATATTGGTTGATAATCATCATCTTAAACCGTTAGTTTTTGTTTATGATTGATATTGAGATGATATTTATCATAATCATAATTTATGTACTATAATATAACGTATAACATTTAATAAATAATATAAAAGGAGAAATATATGGAATTAAATAGAAAAAATCAGTTTCCGATGACTTTAAAAGCTATCCTTGTTAATGATAAATTAAACAAAGATAACCACAAGGCATATGAAACATTTGGTCACCACGATGATCAATACATCATTTTTGAAGATCACTTCAACGGGGATGAATTATATCGTGCGATCAGAAAATTCTTAAACGAAAAGAAAGAAAGCGTCAACGTAGATTTTGATTCATTCTTAAACATCACTAAGGATGACGAAAGACACTGCACAATTTTTACAATCTTAATCTCAGCGATTGAATATGTAGAATCAACTCCATGAACAATGAAGTCTAAACCAGCTAAGAAACCAACTCACAATGTGCTTTGTACTCAAATCAATGATTACAAAACAGCTTATGAAAAAAACTTAGTTGTTGCAAAAGCACAAACTTTTACAAGACACTTACAAGATATGCCACCTAACCTAATGGTTCCAGTGCAATTTATCGAAGAAGTAAAAGCTTTCTATAAAGACATTAAAAACGTAACTATTAAAACAATGGATATGAAAGAATTATCTAAAAAAGGGATGAACCTTTTTGTTGGTGTTGGTAAAGCTGCGACTGACCCACGTCGTCAACCGCATTTAATCACAATTGAATATAATGGAAACCCAACTGACAAAGATACTAAATATGCTTTCGTTGGTAAAGGTGTTTGTTTCGATGCCGGTGGTTATAGTTTAAAACCCGGCGGACACATGCGTAACATGAAATATGATATGAGTGGTGCTGCTGCTGTTGCTGGTTCAGTTTATGCAATGGCTAAAAACGGCGTTAAAGCAAACGTTGTTGGAGTTATGCCGCTAGTAATGAACTTAATCGGGCAAGACGCTCAATTAGTTGATGACATCATTAAAAGTTACTCAGGTAAAACTGTTGAAATCGACAACACTGATGCTGAAGGTCGTTTGATCTTAGCTGACTCATTATATTATGCTGCAACTGATTTAAAAGCAACTCACTTAATTGATATTGCAACTTTAACTGGTGCCATGGTATATGCTTTAGGTGAAACTTACTCAGGCGTTTGAACAACTTCTGATTGTTTATGAAACAAAGTTGAATGTGCTGCTCATAAATCTGGAGAACTAGTTTGACGATTACCTTTCCATCATGACTTTAAAGATTTATTAAAAGCTCCTTTTGCTGATATCGCTAACTCATGTAGTAGTCCATTAGGTGGATCTTCACGAGCTGCAATGTTCTTAAAAGAATTTACTAACAATGTTCCTTACATCCATTTCGATGTTGCTGGAACTGCAGATGCTAAAGGCCGTGGTGCTGGTATCATGGTTAAGACATTCTACAAAATGGCAATGGACCAAGCAAGCGATTGCTGTAAATGTGATGGATCAAGTTGTTCTGATCACCGTGCAAAAGGCTGCAATAGCGGCTCTTGTAAAACAAAATAATTAATTTATTACGATAAGTTAACCAATTCTGTTAATGAATGATAATTAATAATTCCATTTTATATGGGGTTATTTTTTTTATTAACTTCAACTTATAATTAGTTCTAATATGCCTAATTATTAAAAGAAATGTTCTGAATATATAGCCATTAAAAAATACGATTCTGTTAATTGCCGATTTAAAAATAAAATTTAACACATTAGATTATTTTACTCAATTAAAAAATAATTTTTGAAACAATATGTAAGAGATGTTATTCTAAATAAATTAGAATAACATCTTAGTATACATTCCATTTTTGAAATGTATAATTTTACATTTAGAAAGATGAAATTATTATGAAAAAAAGAAACTTAATTCTAATGGGAGCATGCTTAACAGCAGGTGCTTTCATGATCCCAATCGGGGCAGTTGCTGGTACTTTAGCTAATCAACCACAAACAGAAGCTAATCAACTACGAACAAATTCAATTGTTCAAAAGGAAAATCCAAAAGAGTATGGAGTTAACGATCACTATAATCTTAGTTTGGTGCAAATATATAATGATGGTTATTCACTTGATAGCGCTCGGCAAGCAGAAAGATTTACATCTGCGATGAACGCTCATTGACAAACAATGCTTCCACATTATACCAACTTCGAAGGAGGCTGTGTTTCAGCCGCTGAAATGAGCGAGACAGTTGCAAAAGTAAATGTCACTTTTACAACCAAAAATTCAGTTGTCGATACTTTAGTTGTGCATATTACTTTAAAAGAAGGTTTTGCATGAGTAGGCGGCTCTAGCAGACAAAAACAATTCACTACAGCCGTCACTCAAAAAGGATCGCCGATTCAAATTTATGATCACTATAATATAGATATGAATAAACTATATTATGAAGGTTATCAACCTGACAATAAATCTTTCGTTCAAAAGATAAACGATGATTTAGCATATAATCCTGCTGAAGTCCTTCCTTATATAGTTACTTATAATGATCATTCAGTTTCTGTCGATGAAATTAATCGTACCGTTGCATCAGCATGAATTAAAGCGACTTATAAAAACAACGAAATATATTCGGTGGTTATTTATGTAAAACTAAAAGATGGCTTGGTTTGAAATAACGGTGGTGGTAACACACAACACTTTGTAACCGAAACTGTCAATACAATTATAGTTGATTATGATTACACTATCGATATAAATAAAATGCATTCCTTAGGATATGATATGCAATCTGATGCTCATGCAAACAGATTTGCTAATGATTTAAGTAAAAACTTTATTACAATGTTACCCAAACTAGTCAATGGCGTTACCCAAACTCAGGTTCAAAGCATGGTTAAAAGTGCTACCTTGAGTTTGAACCATGAATATAATAAAATTAAATCATTCCAACTTCATATAACGCTAAATTCTAGTTTTATTACAAGTAGTGGTTCCAAAACTCCCGTCTTTAATACCAATGTGCCAATCCATCCAGTTGCAGTTAATGATCACTACAATATTGATATATATAAACTAAGAGATTTGGGATATGATATGCAATCTGATGCTCATGCAAATAAATTTGCAAGTGATCTAAGTAAAAACTTTGCAACTATGTTACCCAAAATAGTTAACTATCAAGGTCATAATGTTTCTCAAGCTGAAATAGAAAAAACGGTTAAAAGTGTTTCGATTAAGTTTGGCCACGATCATAATAGAATTAGTTTCTTTCAAATCTATGTAACACTAAATCCTTATTATGTTTGAAGTAACGGAACCCATACCGAACATTTCACAACAGGAGTCCCAGCTAATGTTCGTGTTGATGATCACTACAATGTCGATTTGAACAAACTTTATGCTACCGGTTATAAACTAGATACTGACGCGCACGCAAATCAATTTGCCAACGATTTAAGTATTACTAAAAACTTTCAAAGTCTCTTACCTAAAATAACCAGCTATCAAGGTCATAATGTTTCAAGCGCTGAAGTAAATAAAACTGTTCAGAGCGTAGCGGTCCAATTTGATCACAAGGGCAATCAAATTTCAGCTTTTAGACTTTATATAACGCTTAAAGCTGGATACGTTTGAAGCAACGGAACCCAAACCGAAAATTTCACAACAAGCGTTCCAACCGGCACTCATGTTAATGATAATTATACAGTTGATATGAATAAATTCTATGCCACTGGGTATGATTTAGATACTGATGCACACGCAAATAAATTTGCTAGTGATTTAAGTATCCCAAAGAATTTTCAAAGTCTCTTACCTAAAATTACCAGCTATCAAGGCCACAGCGTTTCGAGTGCTGAAGTAAACAAAACCGTTCAAAGCGTATCTGTTCAATTCGAACATAATGACAACCAAATCTCAGCCTTTAGACTTTATATAACACTTAAGGATGGATACATTTGAAATGATGGAACCAAAACTAATGATTTTACAACAAGCGTTCCGATTGGCACTCGTGTTGACGATCACTATAATGTTGATGTAAACAAACTTTATGCTACAGGCTATAAATTAGATACTGATGCGCACGCAAATCAATTTGCTCACGATTTAAGTGTTCCTAAAAACTTTCAAAGTCTCTTACCTAAAATAACCAGCTATCAAGGCCATGGTGTTTCGAGTGCTGAAGTAGCAAAAACCGTTAAAAGTGTATCTGTTCAATTTGATCACAAGGATAATCAAATTTCATCCTTTAGACTTTATATAACACTTAAGGATGGATTCATTTGAAATGATGGAACCCAAACTAAAGATTTCTCAACAAATGTTCCAATTAGTGCTCGTGTCAATGATCACTATAATGTAGATATGAATAAATTTTATGCAACTGGATATGATATGGATACCGATGCTCATGCAAATAAATTTGCTAGTGATTTAAGCAAAGACTTTGTTAGTTTACTTCCTCAAATAACTAGCTATCAAGGCCATAATGTTTCTCAAGCTGAAGTTGAAAAAACAGTTCAAAGTGTAGCGGTCCAATTGGATCATAAAGAAGGTCAAATTTCTGCCTTTAGACTTTATATAACACTTAAGGATGGGTACATTTGAAATGATGGAGCCAAAACTAAAGATTTCACAACAAGCGTTCCAATTAACACCCATGTAGTTCATGCTCACTATAATCTTGATATAAATAAAATTAGAGGTTTAGGGTATGATATGGTAACCTTTGATGATTTAAATTCTTTTGTAGATGATGTATCTGCTAACTTTGCTACCTTACTTCCTAAGATGGTTAGCTTCAAAGGGCAAACTGTTTCCCAAGCTCAAATTGAAAAAACTGTCCAAGGCGTATGGTTTAGTTCTAACCCAAATACAAACAATCGGGTTACAGCCATAGGAATGCATGTCATACTAAAATCTGGCTACACCTGAAGTGATGGTTCTAACACCGCTGATTTTGTTACAAATATACCGCAGGGTAAAACCGTGGTTAACGATCATTATAATCTTGATATAAACAAAATGAAAGCCATCGGATATGACGTAACAACCGTTGATGGTGTGAATGCTTTCGCTAGTGCTCTAGAAGGTGATGGTAAAATTTCCATTCTTCCTAAAGTGGTTAACTACAACGGTCAAAGCATTTCCCAAGCTGAAATACGAAGAACAGTTAAAGGTGTATGAATTAGTTCTGAGCACAATGGCAATAGAACCACATTTATACAAATCCATGTAGTTCTAAAATCTAGTTACACTTGAAGTGATGGTTCTGATACCGCTGCCTTCTCAACAGAAATATAATAATTACGTAAAATCGTTTTAATAAAAATAGAGGCAACTAAAAGTTGGTTCTATTTTTATATATCGGTCGATATTTTGCTAAAATTTATTATTTTTTCTTTCATCCTTTTAGTCGAAGTTTATCTAACTAATATGAACGGTTCATAAAATCTATATCAAGTAATTGTAACCACTATTAATTCTAGATATATTTGTTGTAAGCAAATATTCTTATCTATAAATCCATATATATCATTTGCACAAGCTAATAAAATAGTAATATTTCGTATTAAAAATAGATCTTCAAAAGCAGCCAAAAAACTAATATAATTTTAATAAAGAGATGTAATTAAATATGCATTTCTTTTTGAAATGTATTATTTTCTATTACATAGGAGAATTATTATGAATAAAAATTAGCAGGTGCTATTTTAACTCTATGTGCCTTGGCGATCCTTGTTGCTGCAGTTGCTGCCATGAAAAAAGGCAATATAAGTTTGATAATGCGTTTGGCAATAAGATTGTTACCCAGGGGGATTATTAACATCTTTAATTCAAACTATGTTAATTAAATTGGTACTCTTACTTTGGCAAACAGGAAGCACACAGCTAAATAGATGGAATAATTGAAATCAATAAAGTTGTTCAAAACGCTACGACGTCACTTACATATGGTGGAATTGTAGCCAAAACAATGACAGTCCAAATAACTCTTAAAATAGGTTATATTTGAGATAATCACTCTGTAACTAAGGACTTTACTTCAATCATCTAGTTTAAGCACTATAATTTATTAAAGTAAATGCAACCGTCAATAGAATCAATCGAGCGATTGATTCTATTTTTATTTTGTTTTAAAAAAAATTAGTAATGAATTCGTTTTAATTACTAATTATAAATTTGAATCATTGGATTTAAGAGCTTATTAAAAATAACGAAGCCCCTCATATCGAAGAAATTAGACTAATAACTATAATATTTCTATTGCTATAATTTTAAAATTTTAACCTTGTGTAAACGCAAAAAACTTGTATGTATGTATGTGTATTATATCGTATTTATGTAATATCTACTCTATATTTTTCTAAAAAAAATAGGAAAATAAAAAACTAAATAAAGGTCACTAAAAACTACCCATAAATAGTATAATAAATAGTGCTTTCCTATTTGGAAATGTACACTTTTTTATTTTTAGGAGGAAAACATGAATAAAAAAAAGAAAATTTTAGCAGGTGCTATTTTAGCTTTAGGAGCTTTAATGATCCCTGTTGGTGCTGTTGCCGGTACTTTGTCTGCCACTAATGTGCAAACTCAATCTGCAACACAAAAGGTTAATGGTAATCAAACAGTCATTGATGATCACTATAACATTGATATGAAAAAAGTAGCTGACATTGGGTACGACCTTAATGATAGCGATAGTCTTCAATGATTTACAGATGAAGTAGAACACGGTTTCAGTAATATGCTTCCAAGAATAGTTACTTATCAAGGACATTCTGTCACTAAAGAAGAAGTAACTAAAACTGTTAAATCCGTTGAATTAAAAGTTACTAAAGAAAATGTTAAAGTATCTTCAGTAATCGTTTATATAACGTTAAAAGATAGCTATGTATGAGACAATGGGTCTCAAGTAAGACATTTCACCACTAATATAGATAATGCTGCTACAGTTCATGATAACTATACTGTAGATATGAATAAATTTTATGCAACTGGATATAAATTAGATAGTGATGCTCATGCTAAAGACTTTGCTGACGCTTTAAAAGTAACATGAAAATTCCAAGATTTATTATCTAAAATCACTAGTTATAAGGGACAAGGTGTTTCTAAAGCTGAAGTTGAAAAAACTGTGGAAAGTGTATCAATTAATTACACTCATACAAACGGTGAAATAAGTTCATTCAAACTTAACGTAACTCTTAAAGCGGATTATTATTGAGCCGATGGTTCTAAAACTAATTCTTTTGTTACAAACACTAATAACTCAACCGTAGTTTATGATAACTATTCTGTCGATATGAATAAATTTTATGCAACTGGATATAAATTAGATACTGATGCTCATGCTAAAGACTTTGCTGACGCTTTAAAAGTAACATGAAAATTCCAAGATTTATTATCTAAAATTGCCGATTATAACGGACAAGGTGTTTCTAAAGCTGAAGTTGAAGAAACTGTGCAAAGTGTATCAATTAATTACACTCATACAAACGGTGAAATAAGTTCATTCAAACTTAATGTAACTCTTAAAGCAAATTATAATTGAGCTGATGGTTCAAAAACTAATTCTTTTACTACAAACACTAAAGAATCAACCGTAGTTCATGATAACTACTCTGTCGATATGAATAAATTTTATGCAACCGGATATAAATTAGATACTGATGCTCATGCGGGCGAGTTTGCCAACGACTTAAAAGTAACATGAAGATTCCAAGATCTATTATCTAAAATTACAAGTTATAACGGAAAAAGTGTTTCTAAAGCTGAAATCGAAAGAACTGTACAAAGTGTATCAATTATTTATACTCATACAAGTGGTAAAATAACTTCATTTAAACTTAATATAGCTCTTAAAACTGGATATGTTTGAAGTGATGGTTCTCAAAATAAAAGTTTCACTACAAACATACCAAAAGATGCTGTAATTAATGCTGACTTTAGTTTAGATATTGGCCAATTGGCTGCTGCTGGTTATTCATTCCAAGATAAATGACATGCCGACCACACTGCTCAAGCGTTTGCTAATAATAAATCTAGTATGCTAAGTGATTTTTCAACTTATGGAGAAATAAATAGCGGATCTTATCAATATATTGATAGTATCGTTAAAACCGCTCTTTTAAGTTATGTTTGAAACGGAGATGATCTTGTATCATTAACTCTTAACGTAACTCTTAAAAGTGGAAATGTATGATCTGATGGTTCTACTACAAAAGGTTTCCGAACACAAATGGGACATTCGTTTATAGTTCACGACCACTATAATATATCTTCAAGCAGCCTTTATGATGCAGGATATAATTTAAATAGCGATGCTGCAGCAAATGCTTTTGCAGCAGATTTAAGTAAGAACTTTGTAACTATGCTTCCTAATTTAGTTAGTTATAAAGACCATACTGTTTCTCAAGAAGTTGTTCAAAGAACAGTTGAATCTACATGAGTTGAATTCTTCCATGCAAACGGTGCTATTAGTGGCTTTAGAGTTCATATAACTCTTAACCCTGATTACCAATGATCAAACGGAACACAAAATGAATATTTTACAACTATGTTACAAACAGGTACAGTTGTCAATGATAACTTCGCAATGGATTCTAAAGCAATGGAAAAAGGTGGAATTGATTTCGAAAATGTATTCGGAAATAAGGTTGTTACCGAACAGATTATCGTAGCCTTTAATTCGAACTATGTTAATCAATTAAATTGATACTCTTACTTCGGCGAACAAGAAGCGCACAGCCAAAGGGATGCAAGAATTGAAATTAACAAAGTTGTTCAAAACGCTACGATGTCGCTTACATACGATGGAATTGTAGCTAAAACAATGATAATCCACGTAACTCTTAAATCTGGTTACATATGAGATAATCATTCTACAACTAAGGATTTTACTTCAGAAATTATTTAGTTTAAATCCTATAATTTATTAAAGTAAATTAAATCATAAATAGAATCAATCGTTTGGTTGATTCTATTTTTTTATTATATCCCAAAAAATTAGTAGTAAATTCACTCTTAGTTTCTTATCATTATTATGTATCAAGATTTAGGAATTGATTAAAAATACATGAAACCCTTTGTGTTTAAAGATATTAAACTAATAACTACAATATTTCGATTTCCTAATATCCACGATTTAAAGTGAATCAAATAATCTTATCTAATGAATAGTCAAATATTATAACAAGATTAAAACCCAAAAATATACATGGTTTTAAAATGATTTAATTACATGTATATTAACCAAAATAATTATTTTAAAAAAATTATTCGAATTTATATTATTTATGGTATTATTGAATATTATATTTTAAATAAATATGATGGATAATCTTACTGGAGGATTTTATGAATTTAGATTTTAAATGCAAGAACATGGTCGTTCGGGTTAAGGACCTACATTTTAACGACAAGGAAACCACTTGCAAACTAAATAACATCGGAATCTTCAAAGGTAGCATTATGAAAGTGTTATGTCAAAATAGTAGTAATGATGTTATTCATATTGAAATTGATGATGTCGAATACGTGATACGGGTGGAAGATAGTTCAAAAATCGAAGTGGAGGAAATTTAAATGGGATGTTGTAATACCAAAGAACCAGTAATGAATAAAAATAGTCTTCCCCCTGAGAAGCCGAGTGTTGACACTCAATTAAAAGATATTGAAAAACAAATTATTGCTAAACGTGATCTACTAAATAAAAATGAAGTTGATGCGACTGATAATAAAGAAATCATTCGTGAGATCAAAGAATTACAAACACAATATGATAATTTAAAACTTGCTAATTATAAAATAGATGAAAAAACTGGGATTAAAAATATTTCCCTACTTGGTTTTAAAAAGAAAGAAAAATCAAATAACAAAACCTTTCTTTTAATCGGCTCACCAAATGTTGGTAAATCTACTTTTTTTAATCGTTGTACATGACAAACCGCTCCGGTTGGTAATATCGATCGAGTTACTGTTTCAGCTAGTGAAGGGTCATTACGAGTTGATCGTAAATCAAAAATTATTGATTTGCCCGGATTGCATAGCATTACACCAGCAACTGCAGATGAAGCAATTGTCGTTCGTTCATTATTTGATATGTCATATAGCGGTGCCATCAATATTATTGGGGCTACTAGTATTTCGCGTGATTTGTTTTTAACATTACAACTTTTAGAGGCTGGTGTTGTCAGCCAAGTTATGGTCAACATGGTTGATGAACTATATAATAAAAAAATTGATGCCTTCCGGTTATCACGCCGTTTAGGAGTCCCGGTTAGTTTAGCGATTGCTAAAAAGAATCAAGGGGTGAAAGAAACAATCAATAGTGTTATGTTTAGTAGCGGCCAACCTAAACCATTCATTTTGGATTACTCTGATAAAATTGAAAAAACAATTAGTGAAATGCAGGAATTTATTCCGATTGCTAGCGTTAGTAAACGTTTCATTGCAATTCAATATATTTGTGGCAATAGTTGAATTATCGATTATTTTCAATCCTTAAACATCGATGCTAAATTAAATGATATTCTTAAGAAAAATGAAATTGGTGATGAAGAAGTATTAAGTATGCGAAATACAAAGCGTACTTTTATTACCGAAACACTAAACCAGGTAATCACACGTCAAGAAACGACGCATGGCAACCGTCAAGCGATATCACGTAAAATTGATCGTTTCGCTTTAAAAAAATGAATTTCAATTCCATTATTTTTTATTGTTATATTTCTAGTTTACTATATAACGTTCGGACCACAATTAGGTGGGTGGCTTGATGTTCAATGAATCAATTTATTAACGATGATTCCCGATTCCATCGCAAAAGATATGGCCGGTGGTAGTGATTGAATCACTTCCTTTGTAACCCAAGGTCTATTAGGCGGGATTATTACAATTTTAGGTTTCTTACCTTTCATTATTATTTTGTTCTTCTTCATCGCTGTTTTAGAACAATCCGGTTTTCTTGCAAGAATTTCAGTTCTACTAGATAAATCATTAAGTAAATATGGTGTTAGTGGCCGAAGTTTAATTACCTTATTAACCGGGATTGGTTGTAATATTCCAGCCATCTTAATGGCCCGTAATAGTCACAGTAAAAAAGAACGGATCATTAGTATTCTAATTGCCCCGTTTATCGCTTGTAGTGCCCGACTAATTATTTTTCAATGAATTGGTACGGCAATTGCGGGGGTTGAATACGCATGATTAATTGCTTGGGGAATGACTATTTTTAGTGGTTTCTTTGCTTTATGAATGGGGATGGCTTTTTCTAAAACAATGTTTCGTAAACGATCGACCTTCTTATTAACTGAATTGCCTAAATGAAGAAACCCCGATTTTGTTGTTATTCTTAAAACAATTTCAAATGAAGTTTGAAGTTTCTTAAAAAGAACTTTAACAATTATCTTTATTGTTAACTTAGCGATGTGATTTTTAACTTATGTTGGTCCGATTGTTGGTCCGATTACCGATAGCACTAGTGCGGTGAACGATTCCTTTTTATCTTACATCTCGAGGGGGTTGAGATACATTATGATTCCAACTGGATTGGGTAGTGATTGACGGTTAACGGCCTCAATTGTCGCTGCTTTCCCAGCTAAAGAATTAGCAGCTAGTAACCTTAGTTTATTGTATGCTGTTCCTAATATCGATCCAAGTCTATCCATCGGCGGACAAGAAGGCTTCAGACTTTCGTTGTTTGGACCCGATAGTTCAACTAGTTTACCAATTGCGACTGCCGTTTCTTATTTAGCATTCGTTGCTTTCTATACTCCTTGTATGGCTGCAACCGTGACCATCAAAAAAGAAGTTGGTTCTAAAATTATGTGAACCCATATTGGAGTTGCGTTATTTGTTACCTACTTAATGTCAATTGCTACTTATGTGCTCTTTGGAACATTTGAAAGTATCGCCACTCAACCAGATGTTTTTGAGAATGCGGCTCTGCTCGCCGGAGTAGTCATCTTCATAATTGGAGCGATTGACTTTGTTTTAAATAAACCAGCTCAAATGATATTAGGTAAATATCAAATCAAAAACAAAATGATTAATAAAGTAGTTGATTATAATTGGGCCTTTATAGGTGCTATTGTTGCAATTGCAGTTGTTATCATTGCCGGTGTTTTATTATCACAAAATACTTACACTTTCTAGTAATATAAATAATTAAGAATTGCTTTTCTTTAAAAATTAAAGCAATTCTTTCTTTATTGTAAGAAATAATTTAAAATAATAATATACAAGTAGGGGTTAAAAATGTTATGAGATAGATCAATCATCAGTGGTTTGCGATTAAAACATGGTGTCAATAGTTCATTTGAAGATGTTGCCACCGCTTGAATGAATATTGCTAACCATGTGATTGGCAAGTACTTTCACGAGACTATCGAGTTAGGTGTTCCAGCTAGTGATGTTGACGCCCGTTATGACACTGATCTAAGGGCGATCGCTTTAATGTATTGTAATATTCATGTTGCCGCTTTTGGTAAATCAGAAATCCTTTATTTCATTTATGCAACATCAACAAATGAAAAGCACTTTATTAACTATGCTGTTAAAGCTTATCAAACATTAGTCATTAAAACTATTTCATCAAGTCGGATCAGTAACCGAATTAGTTTGCAAAGCATTTATGAACGAAGTCATTTAAGCAAGATGATTGAAAACTTTGAAGACATTAATGTCAAACAAATCCATGACCCTGAATTATTACGTGAGTTTATCTTCTTTGTGGAAATCTTTTTTTAAGAAGTGAAATTAAAAACCTAGTTTTAGTAAACTAGGTTTTTGTTTTGTATAATAATATTTATTCTTCTTGGTCTTCGATTTCCAAGTAAGCGGTTCCACCTTCAACAAGGAAAGGCGCACGTCATACTTTAATATCATCAATCAATGATAAGTAATCAACGGTCTCGGGACGGTTTAAAATCAAACCGTTAATTCCAATGTTTGTTAATTCCCTTTCCTTGGTAGCAAATAATTTTTGCGCAGCAATTGATAGTTGGCTGACGTTTGTCGTTATTTTAGCGCCTTTAATAATTGACTTAGCAAGGATTGGATATAATTCACGTAAGGTAACAATAGCAATGATTTCATTGATGTTAACTTCATTAACAATTGCCTTCGCTTCAAAAATGTATTGGCTAACAATAAAAGCGATGTTATTCATTTGTAAGTAGGTTGTACATAATTTTGCGATGTTATGAATTTGCTTTCTTACATCCTCTGCTAATTTTGGATTTGAGTTAAAACTAACATCCAATAAATTATATTCTTTTAGCGTTCGATTGATTTTATTTAAAGCAATCGCTGCAGCTCGTTTAGAGTTATAACGGATAAGTAGTTCATAATCTACGTAATTGGCTCTAATTAAGCTATTAAACTTGGTTATGGACGGAGTTTTTTCATGTTCTGATTTTAAAAGCACGAAATTAAAGGGGTTATCATCAGCGTCAGCAATTAACTTTAAGGTTTTTAAAATATCAATTTGCTGGTTTTCTTCAATGTTATCAAAGTTATCAATGACGACCGTATAATGTTTATAACGACTTTTATTTTGTTTCATGTATTCACCAACTTTTGGGGTGAATTGACTAATTTGTTCATGGAAGGTATGGGGACGACTCATATTCTTCATAGTTTGACGCCGCATGTAAAAGAAGTATAATCCAAAGACAACCACTAAAACGATTCCAAAAATCAAAAGGGCAGCTCCCAAATAGATTGATAAGGTTGGGTCAAGGATTTGTTTTAATCCTTCGATAATTAAGGTGATGGCACCAGCCCCTAATGTACCATACATGAAGGGAGCTCATAAAACCGAACTATTCAAATACTTTGTTTTATCGTATTCTTGTTGACTCGTCATTTTTTGAATGTCTTTAATGTCTTCTTTATCATTAAAATCTAAAATAAAATTACGGTTAATGATTGAACACATTTCTTCAACGATGTTATGGTTTTCAGGGAATGGAAAATACTCGCACTTTAAAGTGTCGCTCTCAGTATTAATTTCCTGGATAACATTTTTAATTAAATAGGTTTTACCTGCCCCAAATTCTGAATGGATCAAAACAATACTAGAACGTCCGTTAAGAAGGGCGTACTTAATTCGATCAATCTGATAATCGCGAAATTTTTCAACTATCATCTATAATTTACGATTTCTTATTGCCGCTAGGCTTTTCCTTAGAATCTTTTGATTTAGCCTTATCGCCTTCCGTATCTTTATTTGTTTTAAGGATACTATCAAATAAATTCCCAAAATCCAAACCTTCGCCTGAACCGAACATATCAACAACAGATTTCATTTGTTCACCAAATTTTTCCATTTGTTTTTGTGATTCAATGAAAACTTTAACAACGTCTCCAACGAATTCTTCCACTGATGCAGCAGTGTTTGTTGCACTTTTTTTAGATTCTTTATAAACGTTTAGAATTTGTTCATAAACATCATCTTCAAAAGTGATAATTAATTTTTTAGCCATATTTTTTTCCTACCTTATTTTACTTGTTTTATTATACATCTTTAACATTCAAATTTTAATTTTTCTTTTGCCCACTTATACTTCGGATAATATTCCTCAAGTTGCTTTCAAAAAGCTGTCGAATGATTCGGATGAATCGTGTGAGTTAGTTCATGAAGAATAACATAATCAATTAACTCATCATTGAAAGCAAATAGTTGACTCGCTAAGGTAATGTTGCGCGAACTGCGCTCACATTGGCCTCATTTTGTAACCATTCATTTAACTTCGATTTCACCGACTGTAAAATTATATTTACGAATGTATTTTTTAGTGCGGTTAATTATAAATTCTTCCCCCTCTTTAAGAAGAAGTTTTTTTAACATTTTTTTCTTTGCTTCTTCATCTCGAAGGTGAAGGTAAATGCTGCCGTTAATAATTTCATATTTTTGATTGCCATTGGTTGCCATGATTTTAATCTCATGTGGTATCCCGTGCAACGATAATTTATTGGCAGCAATATTAATTAATGCTTCATTTTGACGTTTATCTAAATAGTTTGCAAAAGCGTCGTAATTATCAATCATAAATTTATCAACTTGATTTCCGCTAATAAAATAGGGCGTCGATACAATTACATCGTTCTCACGGTTAACCTTAGCATACATATGCTTGGTATCCTTACGGTACCATTTGTACATCAAACTTCGCCCACCGACAAAAATATGACGGACTTCCATTAATACTTTTGATCCTGGCGTTGATGGTTAACGTTGTTCTTCTTGTGATATCCAGCAATAATTGATGTGATATCAAAACCTAAGTTATACCCTAATCTAACATATTGATGTAATCATTCTTCAATTACGTTCTTATCGTTTAGGTTATTAATCTTATCAATTAAACCTAAAAATCGTTTCGTTAATAAATGTTTATCATCAAGGACTTGATCATCCTTAATTTTAAAACTTGTTGAAACGCCAAAAGCTAAACTAAGGGAAACGATGAAATGCAATCCATCAACATATTCGTCAAGGATGATTTCCTTTGCACTCGGACCTTTATATGATCAATATTTAAAGCAACGAATTTCATTCGCTAGTTCCATTAGTTCAACTGCTAAAGCTAATGTTCTTTCGCTTGTCGTTGAAGCATAAGATACATTATGTTCCTTGTGGATGCGATCATCCAATGTTGCTTGCAAAGCAAACACTTCTTTTAATTCAATTTTTGTCATAAACTACCTTCTTTAATATATTTTATCATTTATCCATTAAATATTTTGCATAATGATACTATTGATAACACTTACCTTGTTTTTGCTTAACCTTGCTTATTCTTTGGTTAATTAAATATTCGCTTGCTTTCATAACAATTAAAATAAAACCTAACGTTGCAGGAACATAAAAACTAAATGATCTTCACAATAGAATAATGTTACCCAATTGACTTCTAATGCTTTCAAAATTATTACTCATTGTTGAAAATAGTAATTGCATAATAACCTGGGTACTGCCTTCGCCACCAGGCATTGGAATGAAGTTGTTGGAAACAATTGCAATTGCAGTTAAGCTAAAAATTTGTCAAACAACATCAGCTTGATTAAAAAGTACATCTGTTGGAAATAATGCTTTAATCGCAAGAAACATTCCGATATATTCAAAAACATCATAAACCATATAAAGTATAATGTTTAAAGTAAAGTAGCGAAACACTTTAACATCAGCTAGAAATGCTGTTTTAAATTCCTGGTTTGTTTTATATTTAGCTTTGATTTCTTCATAGGTGCGTGGGGTTCTTCCGATGTAGGTCTTAACTTTGTTTCATCATAATGATAAATAAAAGTGAATGTTTTGATTTAAAGCTAAAGTTAATAAAAATGTTAACACAATTAAATCTAAAGCAACCCCGCTTAAAATAAAACTAAAAACGATTACTCCATCGTGACTCATTAAAATTGAGGCGGCGAAGGTCATAACATAAATAAAACAAGGAATCGTAATTAGCATATTGGCAATTTGACGGATCAAACTAATTGAAACAACCATTACCGATGCTTCCTTAGTGCTCACCCCGCGACTTTCGATTCAAAAGATAGCATAAGGTTCAGAACCGATTGCGAACGGTGTAATTGCAGTAATGAAGACGGTTGCGCCAATATAACTCAATCAGTTTCAAATGCTAACCTTAATATGTTTTTCACGCAATCTAATTCAAACTGAAAAAACTAAGAAAATAGAGCGAAAGAGTGGCGCTAACAAGATTAACATAATAAATAACCAAACAAGCTTACTTTCATTTTGGGCTTGATTAATGGTTGTTTGTAATTGTTTTAAATTAACATCAGTAAACATACTAACAGTAAAATATGCCAAGACAATTGTAATCGCTAACATAAAGATAAAGATAATAATTCGCTTTTTGGTAAAAAATGATTTTTTAGTTTCCACGCCTTATACCTCAAAAAAAATGTAACGAATAAATCGTTACATTGATTATACTTGATAAATAATTTAAAACTATCTGATTACTTGAA
>JAACJW010000018.1 GCA_021378525.1 Ureaplasma sp. Hg2
TTGATAATCACTTTGAATTATTCATTCAATTTTAATAGTTCGGTTAGCTTTACTATCAATTGATGCACTAACTTTTGTTGTCGCATCGTTAAATGTTGTTGGTTGAACATTCTTAAAGCATCCGCTTAAATCTTTTATTGATGCTTCATTAATAGAATTCACAATTTGATCTATCGTTAAAGTTCTAAGTAAATCCTCTGTTCAACCCTTAATATCCATGAATGAACCAAAATCAAAAGAAACATTCGTTGTATCAATTTTAATTGCACCTGGTTCTGGAACTGTTATATTAAAACTATAAGATTGAGAATTGTTATTAAATTTAAAATCACTATTGATTGTTCAGTCAACATTAATAGTTCGTGTTGCTTCACTAACGGCTAATGCGATAACTTTATCCGTCGCATCGTTAAAGATAGATTGTTCAACATTTTTAAAACATTTACTTAAAGTATCTTGTGATGCATCGTTAATTACATCTACTATTTGATCTATCGTTAAAGTTCTAAGTGAATCCTTTGTTCAACTTTGAGCAGTCATAAGCGCATCAAAATCAAACGAAACATTAGTTGTATCGATGATTTTAACTTTGGTTTCGTTTGAGTTGTCATCACTACTACTACAAGATGTTAAAGTAGCAACTGTTGGAACTATTATAAGTCCTAAAGATCCGGTTAATATTAAACCTTTGATTAATCATTTTTTATTTATTTTCATATTTAAATCTCCTTGTTAGTTTTTAATGTAGTTTCATTATGTAATATAAAATGGTTAATATTTTTTAAATTATTGATATCATAACCTGTTGAGTCATTGTAATATATATCAATATCATGATTGGGATTCATATCAACTAAACCATTTATTTCTTTAAGATCACTTGTGTTTTCGATATTTATGGTTTTTAAATTATTCATATTTTGTATTATTAATGATTTCAAAAGCGGATTAGATGATAAATCTAATGTACTAATTGAATTACCTCAGATGGTTAATGTTTCTAATAATGGATTATTTGAGAAATCCATTTGAGTGAAATTTTTACCACCAACTTTTAATATTTTTAATGTTGGTATTTTATTAAAATCAATATGATTTAAATCTACTGCAATATCAAATTCTAAATCTGTCAGAGATGTTGTATCCGTAAAATCAAGAGGAGTTTTTAAATATTTGGTAGTAGAAAATTTTAAAGTTTTTAGATTTGTTAAGTTTAATAAATTTATTGCCGTTAAATTATCGTCATTAATTTTTAAATATTCTATCGGACTATTTTTTGGAAACGACCCCCCATACCCATAACCAAACTCTTGCATATTTGGGGTATTAAATGTTAATGATTTTAAATTAGAATATCTGCTTTTAGAAAAAGTGGAAGCATACATTGAATGTTCATCAACCCTATCACCATTAATGGTTAAAGATTTCATATCATATGGTAATCCTTCCATTCCTCAAAAATGTTCAATGGAACCTAAATCCAAAGTTACCTTTTCAACATTTGATGCTCGTCACAAGGCGCCACCTCCACTTGGGAAATCAACAAATTCACTATCATTAGATACTCTTTCACATTTTATATGTAAGTCATGACAAGCTGCTATATTGTCGTGATCTTTTGGATCAATAACATAAGCTCCACGTAAATCATTTGCTAAAAGACAATCAGGGTCATATATTAATGTTGTAGTAAAAGTATAAGAAGGTTCTGGAACCTTAACATCTAATATAAGACCACAAGCTTTAGTATCATCAAATCTATAATTATCATTAATTTCTCATTGAATAATAATTGTTCTATAAGTCTCATTATTAATACTTGCGACAACACTCTCTGTTGCTTGATTAAATTCTTTAGTATCCTCATTAACAAAACACTTACTAATTAATGAGGTATCTGTTTCGTTTATAGTATTAACAATATCTTGTAATTTAATGGTATTTAGAGAGGTTGTATCTCAACTTTGAATTTTCATAAATTCATTAAAATCAAAAGAAACCTTTGTTGTGTCAATTATAATGTTTGGTTGTTTCTTATCATCGGTGTCATCACTACTACTGCAAGATGTTAAAGTAGCAACCGTAGGAATTGTTATTAAACCTAATGCACCAGTCATTAGTAATCCTTTTAGTAATATTTTTTTATTTATTTTCATATTTTAATCTCCTTTTGATTAATATCAATATAAATTACTACATAAAATATAAAATGTTTTTCCATTATTTTACATTTACTTTAACTATAATAAATTAGCAATTATTTGATTGATTGTGAGTTAGTCATAACGTCTATATAGACAATGCTAAAAATTCACGTAGTTACAATATATCATATAAAGAATGAATCTATAACATAATTAGCAAAAAAAGTTACTTTTAAAGCATTCTAAATATGTATAAAAAATGATGCGCCCAAACTTTTTATAGTAAATTATTTGCCTCAAGACAGAGTCTGATTTTCTCATTAATCTATTTTATATATTCTTACAAATAAATTATAGTAATGAGTTTTTTTTAGGAAATAATGCTGACTTTGCGTAAAGTAATGCAAAGTTGGTACAAATATTATAAATAGTAAAATTTATAAACGAGGCAAAACTATGAAAAACAAAATATGGACTAAAGAATAATTTACGCAGAAATTAGAAAATTAGTAAAGCGGGCAAAAATTTTAAGTACGTTAAGATCAAATAAGGTTTAAGTTACACTTTTAAAGAAATCCTTCATTAAATATTTTGTTATATCGTTAATGATAAAAAAAATAGTTTACTTAAAAAATGTAATGCTTCCGCAGTAAGATGTTTACAACACACAAATAGTAAAACTTAATATAGAGTTATTCAGTAAGTTAAATATATATTTGATTGAAGAAAATACTTATTTATGAAAATTAGCAGTTGGTTTAGTAACTTTTGAATCCATGTAACAAAGCAATACAAATGAATTAAACATAATCATGAAGGAATTAATAATAAAAAAAATAGAATCACCTGAGATGGTTCTATTTTTACCTAATATGGATTAAATTTTATTGTAATATGAGAGTTTGATTTTAGAGCATTTATATCGTAAGTGGTTCCACTATTATATTGAACAGTAATATCGTGTGTGATGCCCAACAAACCAATCACTGCTTTTAAGTCATCGTTATTTGAAATATCAAGAAAAATTAGGTTGGGTAAATTTGAAATATCTAAGGATTTTACGTTCGCATAATAATTACAATCAGTGCCTAATCAGCCCAATGAAGTACTATGAGAAAATGACACACAACTTTGAACTTTTCTAGGTTGGTCGTATGTCCCGCCATTAACTTGTAAGACAGTTAAATTATTAGGTAACGATAAATTTACATTATTATCGGTGTCTACAAAAATTAACATGTTCGTGATGAAAGGAGCATTGATTGATATCGAAGAATCTATATTTAGGATTGAAAAGTCTATCTTGGGAGCATCAATTGATAATGTTGTTAACCGGCAAGCCTCCAAATCAGCAATTGAAGCTAATTTATCGGCCCCTTTAATTATCAATTTTGTTAAATTGTTATGAGAACTATTGTTTGGCATAGTTAACTCTATTAAGTTATTAGCGTTAATGATTGATAACGATGCTAAACCAGATAAGTTATGTAAATTTAAAGAGACTAATTTAGGAGCGTTTATTGATAGTGAATTTAAAGCTGTAGAATCTTTGGATTCGTTTATTGATAATGAAGTCAAATTGGTGTTGGTCGAAAGATCAAGAGTTGCCAACGCAGCATTAATATCTAATGATGTTAATGCGGCATTATGAGAAAAGTCTATGGACGTCAGCTTCTTAGCATTAATATTCATCGATGTTAAGGTAGTAGTTTGTGGCAGGTCTAAAGACGTTAGTTTATCGCTATTAATTGTTAATGATGTTAATGCAACGTTGGTCGAAAGATTCAATGTTGTTAAGTCGCAATCAGAAAGAATCGTAAGTACTGTTAAACCGCTATTACCAGATAGGTCTAATGTTGCCAAATTGGTGCCTGCACCAATTGACAACTCGGTTAATGCAGTGCTTTGTGGAACGATTAATGAAGTTAGGTTACTTGAACCAATTGATAATGTTTCTAGAGCGGTATTATTTGAAAGGTCCAAACTAGTTATTTGACTATTACCAATCGATAGTGAAACTAATGCTAAACTATGGGCAATACTTAAGTGTGCTAAATTATTAGCATTAATAATTTTTACATTTGTTAATCCTATATTGCTAGAAAAATCTAACGATGTTAGGCCAGTGGCGTCTACTGATAACGCGCTACTCAACGAACCACAATATGATATATCCATATTAGCAAATTCCATTGCAACAGTCTTTAAGTTAATTAGTTGTGTGTCGTGCGATACATTAATTTTATTTAAATTTATTGAATCGCTAGCATCTAAGTTCACTAATTTAGGATTACTAAAAGCGTCAACATTAGTTAAACCGGTCGTTCCTATAATATTTAAATTTGTAAGTTCGGTTTTATTAGAAATGTTAATACTAGTTAAACTTGATGCCCGACTAAGATTTACATTAATGATGTTATTGTTATGAGAAACATCAAATGTCGTAAGCTTTGAAGCGCCGGCAAGATTTAAATTTGTAAGTGCGGGATAAAGTGCACCATTAAATTTGATTAAACTTTTAGGTGCAGTCTTAAAATCAAGATTCGTTAATTTACTATATGTTTTTTGCGTTTTAGATGATTCATTAAAGTTGATTAGTTGGTCATCATTAATAACTAATTTTGTAATGTTTTTTGGTAACATTCCGCTATTTATTTCAGCCATTCCTTGAATATTCAATGTTACAGAATGAACGTTGGTAAGTTCTTCCATTCAAACTGGAAGAACAACAATGTTATGGTGCGCATCAAAAGATTTAGGGGCTTCGATTGTCAAAGAATTACAAACTGCAATTTTGGCTTGTTCATCATCTTTAATAGTATATGCACCAGATGAAGGCGCCGCGCTTTGATCTCATGTTAAAGTAACGGTATATTTGCCCGGGACTGTTGTCTCGAAATTATGAGATAATGTAGCATCATTAAATTGATATTTATCTTTGATTGTTCATACAATATTAATAGTCTTATCTTGGTCGCTTATAACATTCGCGCTAATTTGTGCTGTAGCAGCAATAAAAGTTGATACGTCAATATTCATAAAACAGGTACTTAAAGTTGCAATTGGTGTGTCACTGATTGCCTTCGCAATATCAGCAGCTGAAATAGTTTTAAGTGAATCGTCCGTTCAACTTTGAATGTCCATAAAAGCTGTGAAATTAAAGGCGACATTTGTTGTATCAATTACTATCGCACCTGGTGCCGGCACTGTTATACTAAGAACATAAGTTTGAGTCGTATCACTAAATTGGTAATTATCATTAATCTTTCATGTAATATTAATAGTTCTATTCAGTGCAGCGGCAACCGCTGCACTAATGTTAGATGTGGCGGTGGTAAAAATAGTTGCATCAATACCTTCAAAAGAAGTGCTTAAAGTTTGCGTTGTGGCCCCGTTAATTGCGGTAGCGATTTGCTCCATAGTTAGCGTTCTTAATGAATCATCCGATCAACTTTGACTAATCATAAAAGTACTAAAATTAAAGGTAACGTTTTTTGTATCAATTATCTTTGTATCTGGTTTTGGTTTATTCTCATCATTATCATCGCTACTACTACATGACGTTAAAACTGCTACGGTAGGGATTGTTACTAAACTTAATGCCGCTGTTAACATTAATAATTTACTTAGTGTCTTTTTGTTTACTTTCATTTCTATCTCCATTCTATTACTTAAAAATGCATCATATACATTTATCAGGAATTTATATGCGTAAATATAATAGTATTATATTTAAGAGGATAAATCAATAAAACTTTCAAAAATATAAGCTTAAATGGAAAACGCTTAAATGTTGTTGACGTATCTATCTAGTTGGAATTTTTATTACAACCAATATGTTTATAAAAATAAAAACGTTAAAGCCCTAAACTAGGCTATTAAAACAGTTCCTTTCGAAACAACCGTTTTTACTAGTCTAGTTTATTATTCATACATTTTTTTAGGTTGTTTAATAATTTTCCAACATTATATAAGAATTTGTTTTTACATCATGTTTTATTTCTATATCACGATCTATATTAGATAATTCGGTAATAGTAGTTAATAATTTACAACCACTATATCTAATTTGTCTAATTTGGAGTTTGACATATAAATACTCCAATGCTTTATTGCTTGTTAAATTAAATGTTATTAATTGAGTGTCATTAATAGATAATGTTTAAAATCAGAATAATTAGACGCATACATTCCGTTCGATGATATATGCGATAAATCTAATGTTGTTAAGATGGCGTGTTTGACATTGTTAAACCATTAATTACATTTACAAAAAAGTTACTTTTAAAGCATTTAAATAAAAAAAAATAAAAGGAATTCTAGCAATATGTGCCTTCCATCATTATGCTTGTATTCAAAATATTATAGGATGCAGATAGTTTGAATGTTTTAGCTGTAATAACATTAAAATATATTAAGAAATTAATCGCCACCCTTATTATTGAAGTGGCTGTTTTTCTAAAATTATAGATGCTTTAAATTAAATTTAGAAAATCATCAATAGTTTGTACTCATTAATTATAGAAAAATATTATCTGGTGCTACAATAGAGGTTATAAATGATATTGAGTGCAATGAGGGATTCCAAGAGATTGCCTTTCTATCTACTCATACATTTAAAATATAAATTAAAAGGAAATATAAAAAATGAATATATATGATATTAACTTTGATTCAATGGATAATAAAACAACATCGCTTGAATCATTTAAAGACAAAACAATATTAATTGTTAATACTGCATCAAAGTGTGGCTTTACTAAACAATTTGAAGGATTAGAAACATTATACAAAAAATATAAGGATGATAATTTTGTTATTATCGGATTTCCATGTAATCAATTCTTACATCAAGATCCAGGAAGTGATAAAGAAATCTTAAGTTTCTGTCAACTTAAGTTCGAGGTGAGTTTTCCAATGATGTCAAAGATTAATGTAAAAGGCAAGGAACAACATCCGTTGTACGCATACTTAATTGAACATACCAATAAGAAAGCGATTAAATGAAACTTTGAAAAATTCTTAATTGGATCTGATGGGGAAATAATTAATCGGTTTGAATCTAAAAAAACACCAAGCGACATTGAAGGTGAAATTAGAAAGGCTTTAAATTTATAATGGCAGATATTATTGATTTGTTGTTAAAGCGGACATCGGTTCGATCTTTTATTGATAAGCCAATTGAATCTGAAAAAATAAGTAAACTAAAACAAGTTATAAATGCTGCCTCAACTTCAATCAATGGCCAACATTTTAGCGCCATCGTGATTACTGATGAAGCGACTAAAAATTTCATTGCTGAAAATAATTTAAATCAAGCATGAATCAAAACCGCTCCTTTGTTAGTTGTTTTTGTGGCTGATGTTAACCGCATTAAAATCGCTCAAAGTGATATGAATAATATGGAATTACCCATTATTGATTCACCTAATATGCTAGTAACCGGCATAATTGATTGCACAATCGCTGCCACCAACTTATTTGATGCAGCCCTTTCATTAGGTTTGGGTGGCTGTTACCTTGGTGGGATAAGAGGCAATATTAAAGCAATCGCTAAGAAATTAAAATTAGAGGGTCAATGCACACCCATCCTAGCAATCGCGCTTGGTTATCCGTTGAAGATTAATGACATTAAACCAAAAGTAAATAAGGTTTATGAAAATGAATATAGTTTAGTCATGGTAAAAGATGAAATTAAAGCCTACAACGTTGTTATGGAGGAATATTATAAAGGTCGTGATGAATTAACAATTCGTGGCAAACAAATCGAATCAGGTCCCTTAAATTGATCAAGCAATACAGTCTTAACCTATAGTCTCTTTAATAGACCCGATTATTTGCACGACCTAGCTAAACAATTTAAAATTACGTATTTTAAAGATTCTAAGCATTAATAGTTAATCATTAATATTAAATATAAATTAGAAATAGCACCTTCAGTGGATGTTATTTTTCTTATCTAGAGGAGGGAAACGAATTGAACAACCTTGTTCTAGACTTGCCTTCCCGCAAACGATATTATACCTTAAAATAATTTTTAATATCTCAATAATAGGTATTTACCTACATTACGATGTAGGTAATATCCATTAGAATATATTCTTATACTAGAACTTAAATAATAAATTGAATCTATTTTTAGTTAATAATAGCTAAATTATCCATATAATATGATGCAAGCTCGCCACCATTTAACAAGTTAACTTAAAAAAATAATAGCTGAAAATTGCTTCATCTATATTAGAATGTTTTTAATAAGTTATTAGAGTCAATAAAAAGTTAACCTCGTGAGGTTAACTTTTAATTATAATTTTAGCTTAATTAAGCTTCTGTTTTAGCTCGGCCGATTGAACCAATTAATTTAAACTTAGAAATACATTCTTGTTTAATAGCTTCTTTACCAGGAGCAAACATTTTACGAGGATCGAATCCCTTTTTCATTAATTGTAGATCTTTCTTTTCTTCAAAGTAAGTTCTTGTTGCAGCAGCAAATACTAATTGACATTCAGTATTAACGTTAAGTTTTGCAACGCCTAATGAAACAGCTTTACGAATTTGATCTTCAGGAATTCCTGAACCACCATGTAATACGATTGGTTTACCTGTTGAAGTAGCGATAACTTTCAAAACGTCAAAGTCTAAACCTTTTCAGTTTTCTGGGTATAAACCATGAATGTTACCAATTCCAGCTGCTAACATATCGATGTTTAAACCAGCCATTTGACGACATTCTGCTGGGTTAGCGATTTCGCCACTACCAATAACGCCGTCTTCTTCGCCACCGATTGTTCCAACTTCAGCTTCTAAGCTAGCACCATAATGTTTAGCTAGTTTAGCGATTTCAGCTGTTTTAGTTAAGTTGTCTTCAAATCCTAAGTGAGAACCATCGAACATTACTGAACTAAATCCAGCAGCTAATGCTTCTTTACATCCTTCGAATGTTCCGTGATCTAAATGTAATACTACAGGAACTGTGATGTTACCACCTTGCATTAAAGCATTGATCATCGCAACACATGTTGGGAATCCTCAATGATATTTTGCAGCGCCTTCTGAAACACCAATAATAACTGGTGATTGTGTTTCTTGTGCAGCTTCTAGAATTGCTTGCGCTCATTCCATGTTGTTAGTGTTAATATGCGCAATTGCATATTTACCTTTTTGTGCTTCACTTATCATTTCTTTCGCGTTAACGAAATTAGTTTCAATTTTTTTCATAATTATTCTCCATTGATTTCTTTATCTAATAGTGCATTAATTTCTTTTTCTTCCTTGTTTTTAGCATCTTCAAGGTCACCCAATTCGTCTGTTATATCAACAGTTGGTTCAACTTTATTCTTACTTTTGATTGCTTTAATTTCGCTTTCATTTAAGAATTCTTCATATTCAGCTTCATGATATTCTTCATATCCGAACATTGCTTTTGACATTTTTTCATATTCGTTAAACTTCACATATTCTTTTAGTTTTCATGTTTGTTTACCTAATAAGACAAAACGAATATCTTGTAGTAAATCAGTATAGAAATCACCAATGTATTCTTTTGCAGTTGTACTTTTTATTTTCGCTGCTTTGTACGTTGGTTTTCATAGTTGGTTAAAGGTAAAGGGTTGATCCTTAAACTCTTCTTTTGCTACTTCATAAGCATAGTCAATTAAATTTTTTTTCATTGTTTTCTCACTCTTCCATTAGTTATTTTAACAAATTTTTATTATAAAACAATAATTTTCTTTCGAATTTTGTTTTCATGTTATTTTGAATTAAGTCACTTGAATCTGTTAATAAACAAATCGTGTCATTATCTTCATCATAAATTTTGATTGGTTGTTTAGTTTGATAGATATTTCTTTTAAATAATTTTTCATCTAAATAGTATTTAGAATCTAATTTTTTAGCCTTACAAGCCTTCAATAATTTAGCTTTAAGAGCGGCATCATATTCAACGACTCTAAAGTTATTCTGATTAAGATGGTTGCTAATTAAATCCTTTAGAATTGGATCTTCTTCATATTGTAATGAAATTAAAAAGGTATTAAAAATATCATCGTTTAATTTAACAAATTCAGTTACTTCTCACGTTTTGTTATTCAATCAAGATGAGAAGTGGCCCAACAAGTTGAACTGGTCTTTAAATTGATATTTAGCCTGATATAAATCTTTTACTCGTAACATAACTTGCTTAATTAATCATTCATAACCAATTGAGTAATGATGTTCATAAATTTGTAGGTACATATAGTATCTTGCAAATAAGATGTTTTCAATGACATGAACTGCTTTTTTACTAAAGATAATTTCACCATCACGGCACATCATTCATTTAAATAAAATATTACAATCAATCACCCCATAAGAGGCGCCAGTAAAATGGCTATCTCTTAATAAGTAATCAATTCGATCGGCATCAATTTCACTTGAAATTAAATCAATCATTCATTTGTGCTTCGTTTTTTTAAGCATCACGTCTGCTAAGTCTTGTGGATTAATTTTGTTTTTAATTAAAACTTGGTTAATCGTCGACTTAGGATTAGTCATAATTTCAACGGTCATCGCTTCATGTTGAAAGTTAGTGTATCATTCAAAGGCGTGACTATGTGGTCCATGACCAATATCGTGAAGTAAAGCAACCGCTAGAATGACCTTACGTTGGTATTCATCGATTCCTTCAATCTCAACATGCTTTAGAATTCTTCGCGCCATTTCATAAGTTCCCAATGAATGGGTTAATCGTGAATGGGTTGCTGTTGGGAAGATGCTTGATGAACCACCCAATTGTTGAATCCGGTTAAGCCGTTGAAACTCTGGCGTATTAATCAACTCTAACAACCATTGGTCACCTTCATAAAAGCTAATTAGATTATGGATTGGATCTTTAAAAAAAATACATTTCTTTTTCATAATTAGGCTCCTAAGTCTTTTAATAACAAATCAATGTTTTTAACGACTGTATCCTTTGATAGCAAATATGTTAGTTTCGTTAACTCAGGCCCGTGCATTTGTCCCGAAACAGCAATTCTAATTGGCATAAACAATTGCATCCCTTTAACTTCTAATTTAGTTTGCACAGTTTGAATGATTGCTTTAATACTAACTTCATCTCAAACAACGTTTCCGATGATCTCACTTTTAAAAGTTTGAATTACTGGAATTGCTGTCGGTTCGGCTAAAACAACATTAACTTCAGCACTTCGTTTTGTAATATCAAAAGCATGGAAAATGTCTTCAACCAAACCATTAATATCAGCTGCTTTAGAAATTTGATTCTTAAATAGTAATAAAATTTCTACTTGTTTGTCTAATAGATGTTTTGGTAGTTTATTAAGAAAAGGTGTCACTAATTGTAAATAAGTTGTTTCTTCCATTTTCTTAAAGTATTGGTTAGCGATTCAATCCATTTTAACGACATCAAAAAAAGCTGGTGCTTTAGAAACTCGTTTTAAATCAAATTGTTCAATCAATTGTTGTAGGTTTAAAATTTCTTTTTTACCAGTTGGACTTCAACCTAATAAAGCTAAGAAATTAATAATTGCCATTGGTGGATAACCTGAAGATTTATAATCGCTGATAAATTGCTTTAGCGTTGTATCACGTTTGCTTAGCTTTTTACCGCTAGCATTTACGATGATTGGTAAATGACCATAGCTGATTTGTTGTTTCTCAAAACCAAGCGCTTGCTTAATGGCTAATTGATAAGGCGTATTACTAATATGTTCTTCACCACGTAAAACATGACTAATTTCCATATCATAATCATCAATCACGACTGCAAAGTTATACATTGCAATCCCGTTTGATTTAACAATTGCACAATCAGTTAGAGCGCTTCCAGGAATCGTAATCTTGCCACGAACTAAATCTTCTCAGCTATATTCCTTTTGATCATCAACCATTAAGCGAATAATAAATGGTTCGTGATTAGCTAATTTTTCATCAACTTCATTATCACCTAAGTGTAAACAACGACGGTTATATTTAGGGGTTTGATGGTTTGCTTCAGCAATTTGACGATCCTTGTCTAATTGTTCTTTGCTGCAAAAGCATCGATAAGCTTTTTTACTTGCTAGCAACTCATTGGCCAATGTCCGATAATGGGCTAATTTAGCAGATTGCAAATAGGGCCCATGTTTGCCTGGGTTGTTAATTGATTCGTCAGGACTGATTCCAAGTCATGTTAAATTTGCTAATTGACTCTCAATTCCACCAGCAACATTACGACTTGTATCGGTATCTTCAATCCGAACGATAAAAGTTCCTTTATTATGTTTTGCATATAAATAACAAAACAAAGCAGTTCTTGCGCCACCAACATGGAAAAAGCCAGTTGGACTTGGAGCATATCGAGTTCTTGTTTTCATTAGTATCCCTCCTTGGGAATTTCAATCATTGCACTTCCACTACCAGTTAAGAAAAGGTAGCTATCATCTCTTGTTAATTCTTTAAAACGTTTTTCTAACTGCATGTTTAATTTAAAACAAATTGGTTGCAACCCATTATGAATTAATAATGGCTTCTTCCGTTTTAAATGATCAATCATCTGTTCGTAATTAGTTTGAGGAATAACTTTTGAAATGCGATCAAATTGTTGATAGATTTCTCTCGTACTAATATTGAAGTCATTAAGGATTATTTTATATTTAGGAATGATCGATTCATTTAATTCTAATACTACGTTCCCAATATCACTTACCAAACCAATTTGATATTGGAATAAGAAAAATGGAATATCACTTCCTAATACACTAGCGATATCGCGCATGTCTAGTTTTTCAAGGTCAAAGTCATTATCTGCTAATACTTTTAAAATAGCACAAGCTGCATCAGAAGAACCGCCACCAAGTCCCGCTCCAAGCGGAATGTGCTTATCAATGCGAATGTGATAGTTAATCGGTAGTTGATACTTCTTATTGATGTGTAACAATGATTTTAAAACAATATCATCATTAATCATCATCCGACGGTTATCAATGTAATATATAACTTCTAAACAGTCATCGCTTGGAGCAAATTTTAATTCATCATAATATGTTTTATCTAAAATAAAGATTGAACGAATCTTATGCTTTTGTTCGCGGAACATATTTTTATAAATAGTTAACCCTAAGTTAATTTTAGCATATGCCTTCATTATCTTTGTCTCCTTCTAATATTTTATATAATCCCATATAGGTATTAGTATCCAATACTTCAGGTCGAACATCAACGTTTATATCTAAAGTTTTAAAGGCTGCTAAGATTACATCTAATGGATATAGCGGTTTTAAATTATTAGTAAGTTTCTTTCTTTTCATTAAAAAACAAGACTTCACAAATTTATAAAAAGGATCAACATCAATGTCGATAATCGGCGCATGCGTTAAACTTATAACCATTGAGTCAACCCGTGGGGCTGGCACAAAACATTCTGGTTTAACAAGAAACAATTTCTTTGAACAACAAAACAAACTAACTAAAACAGTAAAAGCGTTATAGTCTCGTGTGTGTGGTTTAGCTGTAATTCGTTCGGCCATTTCCTTTTGCACCATAATAATGATTTCATCTATCTTTTTTAATTTCATTAGTCTAAAGATAATCTTGGTTGAAATCGAATAAGGTAAATTAGCAACAACTTTAATATTATCGTAACCTTGATATTGTTCTAGTAACGCACCAAGGTCAAAGGTAAGAATATCATCATTGATAATCTTTAAGTTCGGTGCTTCAATTTGTTTATTTAATTGTTCACATAATCTTTTGTCTAATTCAATCGCAACAACATCCTTAGCTTCCGTTATTAATAGTTCAGTAATCGCTCCAAGACCTGGGCCAATCTCAATAATTAAATCGTTTGGAGTGATCTTAGCTGCTGCTACAATTTGTTTTTTTACTATCATAGACGACAAGAAGTTTTGCCCCATTTTTTTGCTTGGAACAAAACTCTCTTGTTGTAGATATGATTTTATCTTCTTTTTATCCATTTAATCGATCCCCGTTAGTTTGGCTAACTTTGACTCTGTAGATTTGGCTTGTCTACGACGCATAATAACTTGATGCATAATATATGATTGAAGCATTGATAACAATGCATTGAAGAATCAATATAAACCAATCCCTGACGCACTAACTGCAGCGATAATTGCCATAAAGACAGTCATTACAGTTTGCATCATTTTTGTTTTCTTTAATTGATCGTTATTTTTCTTGCCGACGGTACTAGCATTCTTACCTCGTTGACGGGCCAACATTTGTGGCACTCGTTGACTTAAGAATTGTGCTGGAATTACCAGTAACAAGAAGAATATGTAGAGATATCCGCTATCCGTAAAGTGACTAAAGATTTCAGTCAATGGTGATAAACTTAAATCTCAGATTCCAAATAGTGAAACCATTTTAAGTGGCCGTAACGTTGTGATTACCCGGTAAATAACCAAGAAAATCGGTAAGGTTACGAAGATTTGCTCGAAGGCGGCAAACGGTTTGACGTTATGCTTTTTGTAGAGCGCCTGGATTTCAACCTGCTTCTTTTGCTTGGATTGCATATCCTTGGCACCCTTGTACTTGGCATTCACCTCGGCCATCTTGCCCTGGATCTCTGTCATCTTTTCAGTTTGTAACATTGAACGAGCAGAAATGGCCATCGTAATAACTCTAATAATTAATAAGACAAGGACAATTCCGACTAGCGCATTCAAACCAACTGGTCAACTTCTAGTTGCATACATAAATTCTAATAATAGCTGGGCAAACGGTCAAACAAAGAATGCATAGAACGGCCCGTAATCGAGTGATCAATCACTATAAGGATAGTATGGTCCGGTTCCACCATATTGTAAATCAAATTGGACGTCACCGGTGGTTCCATAATTAAAACCAAATTCTAATCCATTCCCAATTGTCGTTGAAGACATTGTTCAATAATCACTATATGTTTGAAAACATCCATATAGACCCATTGAAAATAGAAATAGATAAATCGCGATTTTAGTTCACTTCATTATTTCTTTAATTATTTTATGAATTAATTTCTTACTTTTATCATGCGGAGTTAAAGTAGCAAAACCAGGCATCAATATTTTTTTATATTCACTTATTGCGTCTTCGTGCGACATACTTTCACTCCCTTCTTAATAAACTTGGAAAATAAATAACATAATTCTTGATTGTTAATGTCAAACTGCTTGCTTTTATACTGCGGTTTAATTATCAAGATTATGTCATAGTTTGCATCGGAAACCTTAGCGGCTTGACACATCATGCGTACTTGACGCTTGATTAAATTACGATCAACAGCTAGTTTAAAAGATTTCTTACTAACGGAGATGCCAATCCGGACATGGTCCAACTGGTTACACTTCCAATAGATAATGAAATTTTTACTAGCAGTTTTTTGTTTTGCCTTGAAGACAAAATCAAAATCCTTTTTCTTTAGTAACCGTAATTGTTTCTTCATATAGGTCTATCTTTTTTCGTCAGATACAGTTAAGTTGTGTCGTCCTTTTAAACGACGACGAGCTAATTGTTTACGACCATTTTTTGTTTTCATTTTGTTTCGAAAACCATGTACTTTAAGACGTTTTCGGTTATTTGGTTGATAAGTTCGTTTCATAGTGACACCACCTTTGATATAAAATTGTTTTTTCTAAATTATTTGCCTCTTGAGCAATATACTAACAAATAATAACATATTTATAAATAAATCGCAAAATTTTATAAAATTTTTTTATTATTTATAAATCTATTTGCTATTATTAATTTATAAATTTAAAATGAATACATATGGATATTAATCCACTTAACTTATTAGGAGTCAATAATGATCAATGTCGATAAACAAAAATTAAACCAAATCTGGAACTTAGTTGTTCAACAATTGATGAGTACCATTGATAACCCGACAATCTATAATGAATGTGTCGCTACCACTAAGGTTTTAGAGTTAAACGATAACCGGCTTTATATTATTGCTAAGTCATTATTTGCCAAAGACATTTTAAATAATGACCATAAATATGAAATCCAAGAATTAGTAAGTGCTCAATTCAATACCGAAATTAATGTTACCTTCATTTTAAAAGAAGAAGCAAAACTAACCAAACTAACGGTTGAACACAATATTAACACAAGCGCTAATATTGATGTTTGTGAAGGACTAGATAAACAATATACCTTCGATAATTTCGTTGTTGGTGACTTTAACAAGAGCGCTTACAACGCTGCCATCTCAGTTAGTAATAATATCGGCAAGGCATTCAACCCCTTATTCATTTATGGTGGAACCGGATTAGGTAAGAGCCATTTGCTCCATGCTTTAGGTAACGCCTACCACCGTAGTCATCCTAATAAAGCAATCCGATACATCGAAACCGAAACCTTTTGTCGTGATGTTTTTAGTGCCATTAGTAAAGGTAGTCATGCGGTTGAGCAATTAAAAGATCGCTACTGTCGTTATGATCTCTTATTAATTGATGATGTCCAATATTTAAGTGATAAGGAAAAAACAAATGAAATCTTCTTTAATATTTTTAATAACTTAATTAAAAATAATAAACACATCGTGATGACCAGTGATAAGATGCCGGATGAACTTGATGGTTTACAGGAACGAATGGTTTCCCGCTTTGCTTCAGGGCTATCAATCAGAATCACGCAACCCGATATTGAAATTTTACAAATCATTGTTGAAGAACGTATTAAATCAAGTGCTGATACATTCAACTTTACGAATGATGCAATTGCTTTAATCGTGCATTACTTTAATAAGGATTTAAGAAAATTACTTGGCATGTTAAATCGGATCATCTTTTATGCTATTCAAAACTTAGACCCTTATGCAGTAATTACTGAAAAAGTTGTCGGTGATGTTTTAAGTAACGAGTTCGGTAATCAATACACTAAAGAAAGCTTCAGCATTAATCCCCAAATGATTATTGATGCAGTATGTAAAATTTATGGCGCTAAGCCTGATGTAATTAAATCTAAGAGCCGTTTAAAAGAAGTAACCACTGTTCGTCACATCGCAATGTACGTTTTAAGAGAACGCCTTAAACTGTCTTATAGTGAAATTGGTTCACTATTCAGTGGCCGTGATCATTCATCAGTTATGAGTGGCATTAATAAGGTTAAGTTATTAATCAAAAAAGATAAGGACTTAAAACAAGCGATTGATTCAATTATCGTTAAAATATAAATCATAGAGGAGTTGTTTATGAGTTTTAAAATAATACCTTATTATGAGCTTAATACCCGTGTTTTAAAAAGCAAGGGTGATTTGACAATGGTCATTGTCCATGGCATCACTTCATCTGCCGCCTCATTTCAAGCTATTGCTGACCATTACCATCAACTTAAATATAACGTCCATCTAATTGACTTACCGCTTCACGGGGGGTCAATCAATCAAACCCATATTGATAAGGACGAAATTAATATTCAACTATATGCTTCAATGGTGGCTTCTTATATTGTGAGCCATGATTTAAGCAACGTTTTCTTATTGGGCCATTCTATGGGCGGGGCAATAAGTTGCATCATTACATCAATGATTCCAGAACGAATCAAAACCTTAATTCTGGAGGACCCTCTTAACCCATCGGTTAAAGATAATTTAATAAAAAGCTATAGTTATCAAGATAATAAATTTAGTAAGGGGAAAGCCATGGAAACATTCCATTGAATCAATGATTATATTAATGAAAAAAAAGCGACCATTTCCAAGGCCCAGAGTGTTTTATTTAGAAACATCATAAGCGCTGCATCAATTGAAACTGAACACCAAGCTGTTTTAAAAATAACATGCCCAATTATTTTAATTATGGGCGGCGATGATAAACTTGTTTTAAGTCAGAAAACAATCGCCTACTTTCAAACTGTTATTAAAGTATTACATATCCATGTGATCGAAGGAGCTGAACACTCACCACATGTTAGTCATCAAAAGGAATACCTTGAAATTTTAGATCAATATTTAGTTACTCCAAGTAAACGGACAAATTGAAAGCAAAAAATTATCAACTCACTGAAACGCAATAAAAAATAGGATTTGTAAATCCTATTTTTTATATTATATAATTGTTTTCTTAATTTTATGATTTGATGACTATCGGTATAATCATGTAACATTCTTAACTTCTTTTTCACAACTTTGTGAAATATTAAGATGAATTTGCATTGGCGCGTCAACACCGTATGGGAACTGAACGTTTTGTAAGTTTGTACAACCATTAATAAATAATGATGATACGTCACCTTCAATAATTAAGTTAACTAAATTAGTATCGTTTGTAGCATCAATTTTAGTTATCGTGCCGCCCATTGATTGGAACGTATTTAAGTTAGTGTTAGAAACATTTAATAAATCTATAGTTGAATCAATTATCGAAAGATGGTTCAAGTTTGTATTTTTAGAAAAATCTAATGTTTTAATTGTTGACCCTCAAACAGATGCATCAGTTAATGCTTTGTTAGTGGAAAAGTCTATGTTTTGTAAATTAGCATTGTAGATTGATAGTTCATTCAATGTTAGGTTATTTAAAATTTCCACAGTTGTTGGTAATTCCTGAGACTGCGGGCGTATTACATCACTATTACCTAAACTTATTTTAGTTAATTTACTATTGTTGTTTATTGTATATGAAACTTCGCTTTCGTTGCTCATTAAAAGGCAAGCATCTGTTGCGCCATTAATAGCTGTAGTAGCTGGTTTATAAGCGGTTTTAAATTGCGTTAAATTGATATTGTTAGTAACTGTTAATGCTTCTAGATTCTTAGGCAATGTTCCTATGATACTTGAGATTGAAGTGCCATCAATAATTAATTCCTTAACGCCATCACAATTAGCCAAAGTTTCACCCAAATTAAATGGAGCGATAGTCTTATTGGTTGTAACTAGTTGTAGTCTTTCGCTATTAAGATTTGCTTGTAAAGCATTATTTGGCAAAGTATATTTTTGAGTTGTAGTGTCGTAATTAAGTTCCGCTTTAACAACAGGTCCTTTAAAAGCTCCATTATCCTTATTTGTATAATCTTCATTGCTAGTGCAAGATGTTAAAGCGATTGCGCTTGGCACAGCAATGATTGCGATTGCCCCAGTCATTAGACAAATTTTTGCTAATGATTTTTTAGTTTTTGAATTCATGTATAATTTCTCCTTATTTTTGTAATCTTTTCCCACGTAAATTATCAAAAATAATTTCGTCTTATATGATTTCATATATTAATTCGTATTAAATGTATCATATATATGTGTTCAAGTCAATATAAAATGAGCATAAAAATGGTTGTATTTCCATAAAATAATTTTAAAATATAACCTCCATCATCCCTTGTAACTAAAAAGTATGCTATTATGTCTTAGTTTATAGTTAAGAATAATGCTTAAAAATAAAAAACATATAAGGTAGTAATGGTGAACAAAACAATTTAATTGATAATCATTCCAATTAATTACCTTTTTTAAATATACGATATAATTAAACTATATTTAATTAACTTAAATAATATAACGAGGTCATGATGAAAAAAATAATTAAAAAACATTGATTACTTTGTTCGATAATTATTTTTCTATCACTAATCCAGGATACGAGCATTGTATTGTCTTCGGTTTTTTTATCAGAGTTTATTAACTTTGCTATCGACGGTAAAATGAGAGCGTTTCAAATTAGCTTCGGAATCTATGTCGGCATCATTCTTCTTTTAGGTATTTCATGGTGAGTCAAAAACAATGTTACCTTCAAACTTAAATGAAAGATTAATTGTGATCTGCGGCACGTTCAAATATCTAATATCCTTAATTTAGAACAAGCCCGTTTCCATGATAAAGCAGTTGGTAATTATTTATCTAGTTTTACCAACGATATTTATTTGCTGGAGGATCGCATCATTAGTCCTTTCTTTGCAGCTATATCCAATATCTTTACAATCATTATTACATCAATCACAGTCATCATGATTACTTGAGTTGTTTTTGTGCCGATGGTAATATTATTTCTTTTTAGCTTTTTAATTCCCAAATTGTATGCTAAAAAAACCCATAAATATAATGTGAACATTATTAAAGCTTTTGAGAAATACACTTCTAAGATCAAGAATTTAATATCTGGGTTTGGAGTAATTTATGAATATCATCTCTTTAAATCAACCCAAAGTGAATCCGCTACAATTAGCAAGGAATTGGAAGATGTAAAATATGATGCCCATAAATATTCTAATTTTGCAGAATTTAACATTAATTTAATTAATATCATTAGTCAAATAATTACAGTTTTAATATCATTACTATTATTTATTAACGGCAACATTGAATTCGGTTGGATATTAGGTTTGGGCACGATGATAGGCACATTTTTTAATTCATCTAGTGTGGCAATCAATTCTGCTTTAAAACTTAAAGGAGCCAAACCATTATTTGATAAATTTAAAATTGATCCTGTTCCAATTTGGAACCAACAAGAAACATTATTGCCTTTAAACACTAAAATTGATTTAAGTAATATATCATTAAAGTTAAATGATAAACCAATCCTTGAAAATGTTAATATGGAATTCATGAAAAATAACAAATACGCCATCGTCGGAATGAGCGGTGCCGGTAAAACGTCATTATTTAAGGTTCTAACGCTTTTCTATAGTGATTATACCGGTGCTATTAAATGAAACGATAAAACGCTAAACCGTAATCACATTCGGGCGTTACACAATCAAATCTGTTACATCTCACAAGATAGTTTGCTATTCAATGGCACACTTAAGGAAAATATTATTTTAGAACAAGCGTTTGATTTAATAAAGATGCAAAGGGTTATTAAATTAAGTGGTTTAGAGAACTTAACTAATGACGATAACTACGAAATGTTAATTAATGATAGCGCAACTAACGTATCAGGTGGACAAAAGCAACGAATCGTTATTGCTAGAGGACTATATCACGATAAGAAAATTTTCTTATTTGATGAAGCAACATCGGCTTTGGACCGTGAAACTAGTGAAAAAATTGAATGTAGTTTATTGTGCAATAAGGATTTTACTGTCATCATTATCTCGCACCATTTATCACCACTTATCGAACCTTTGTTTGATAAGATTTATCAAATTCCAAAGATTGCTAATAAGAGTTCCACGCCCCGTGATATGGAGGATCAATAATATGAAACAATTTATTAAACAACATTGAAAATTATTCACCGTTATTATAATCTTTAGCATCATTGAAGGACTTTTAATTGTTGGCGGCGAATCCTTGACTTCAGTAAGCATTGATTATGCGATTGCTCATAATATGAAAATGTTTTGAGTAATTTTTGGTTGTAATGTAGTAATGTGATTACTAATCGTGATTATTGTTTATGTAAGGCATTCATTGATATATAAAATTGAATATCGTATGAAAAATCATTTACGGAAAATCGAAATGGCCAACCTTCTTAACTTAGATTACAAATCTTTTAATGAAAAAGAAGTTGGCAGTTATGTTTCGAATTTTACTAACGATATTAATTTAGTTGGCGGATTAATTCTTAAACCAATGTTTGATATTATCGAGTTAGTTTCGCTGATTATATTCAGTATCATAATGATTGGTTTAGTAAGCTGGTTCATTCTTGTTGTGATGTTAGTTCTTTCAATTGCAACAATCTCAATACCTAAACTTTTTGCAAAAAAACTTAATTATAATAATACAAAAATATTAGTTGCCTTAGAAACGTTCACTTCTAAAGCTAAAAACTTATTATCATGCTTTGATGTTATCTATAATTATAATTTATTTAATTCTAGCAAACAAAAGATGTTAACGATGAGTGATGAATTAGAAAAAACAAAATACAAAAAGGAAATATTTCAAAATTTTAATACTTCTATTTTGATAATTTCATCATCGATAAACATGATTCTATGTCTCGCTTTAATTGTGATTCTATCGACACGCAAGGATTTTGAAACTGGTTGAATTTTAGGTTTATCATTATTAGTCCCGAGTTTTTATGTTAGTTTAAACCATACGAATAAATCCATTGTGGCATTAGCCGGGGTTAAACCGTTTTTAAAAAAATTTAAATTAAACTCAAGTGAAATATGGAATTCACAAAAGCCATTAAGCCCATTAGAAAATAGTTTAACTTTAGAAAACATCTCCTTAGAATTAAATAATAAATTAGTTGTTCAGGATATTAATATGAAATTTGAGAATAATAAAAATTATGCTATTGTTGGTCCTAGTGGAGTCGGGAAAACAACTATTTTCAAAATTATAACCCTTTTCTATAACGATTATAAAGGAGACATTAAATGAGATAAACAAATTCTAAGCAAGGAATATATCCGCGCTTTAAATGAGCGAATATGTTATATTTCTCAGGATAATTTCTTGTTTAGCAAGTCGATTAAAGCTAACATTATCTTAGATCAAGAATTTGATTTAACCAAAATGAAGGAAGTGATTAAACTTAGCGGTTTAGAAGACTTCATTAATAATGATCAAGATTATGATAAGGAAATAAAAAATAATGGGGCTAATTTATCAGGCGGGCAAAAGCAACGTCTTGTTATCGCTAGGGGCTTGTATCATAATAAGAAAATCTTTTTACTTGATGAAGCAACTTCTGCAATTGATAAACTAACTAGTGAAAAGATTGAGTTAAATCTATTAAAGAATAAAGATTTTACTGTCATTGTAATCTCTCATCACCTATCAGAAAAAATTAAATCGTGTTTAGATAAAATCTACACCATTCCTGAAATTATAGGTGAAACTGAAAATAATTCCATTAATAAATAAAATAACGGTTAAAGACTAAATGCTTTAGGATATAATTCAAGCATCAATATTACTTCTTAATTTCACACTACATAATCATTTTAATTATCATGTCTCTAAAATAGTTACTTATCAATTGAATGGTACAATTAATTGATATTAAGGAGATGTTTATTTATGAACACTAGATATAAATTATGTCTTGCCATCACAATATTAGATTGAATTCTAATTCCTCTTTCAGCCGTTTTAATCGCTTTATACGTTATGGCTATATTGAATATAGAGGCTTCAGCTAATCCCGAAGAATTAAGTTCGGGTGCCCTCTTTTTAATTGTAGGAGCCGGCTTTGTAGCTCTTATAGAAGTTGGGATTAGCATCGGGAGTATTGTTTGTAGCATTATGCTATTAGTAAAGGGCGATGCCAGCTCTCCTAATAGTGGTTTAACAATTGCTGTTGGTGTCTGTGGGATTGTTTTCTCGCTTGCAAATCTTGTTTTAGGAATTATTTTATGTTTAAAACTAAAGGAAGAACAAGAAAATAAAAATCATAGTTCGCCAGTTAAACTAACTGATCAAATTTCACCAGCTAAGTTACCTGAACAAAATACGGCAACTAAACTACCAGAATAAATTTAATCCTAGTGATTATTTATTTAGCTTAAGAGAAAAGTGATAGTTTTCCTGTGGTTTACAAATGAAAAATCCGAGGCCTAATCTTTAGGTTTCGGATTTTCTAGTCTTTTAGATACGGAATATAAGAATTTTAAATATATTTATAAACTACTCCTTAAAAAATAGTACATTTCATTTGAATGGTACAATTATATGGTATATAGGAGTTTTATTATGCATACACGATATAAATTATGTACGGCTATTACCGTCTTAAATTGAATTGAAATCCCACTTGTAATTATTATGCTTATTCTTGATGTGTCTGTAATGGCGGCGGCGGCCAATGGTACGGTTGATCCTACTGAATCCACTTTCGTTACAGGTATCGGATTTTTAGGTGTTGTTTTTTTATTGGCAGTAACCGGTATAGCCAGTCTAGTTTGTAGTATTATCTTGTTAGTGAAAAACGATTCTACCTCACCCAATAGCGGATTAACAATTGCGGTTGGTGTTTGTGGGATTGTTTTCCCACTTGCAAATCTTGTTATAGGAATTATTCTATGTAACAAACTAAAACACGAAGGTTATAGTGGCGATCGATCAGCCCCTTACTAAATAACCCCAACAGTTTAATGGATTTACAATAAATAACGAACGAAACATCTAACAGCCATTTAATATGGGTTAGATGTTTTTGATTTTATTATAAATCTTCTTTATCAGTCTTTAAAGAATATAACGCTTCCCTACCGTTTCGTTATAGGTGACAATAATAAAAACATGTAAATTTACATGTTTTTATCATGTATTTATAGGTAATATTACATGTTTTTGCATCCTTAATAGTTACAACCTACTCGGTTTAATATTTAATGTAGATTGCCCTTCCATCAATTATTCAAACTAATATTTAGAAACTATAAAAATCAACGATGGCATTAAAAAAAAACAAAAGCTTTAACACTTTTGTTTTTTAACTTCTACATTATCGCGTGTAATTTCATAAGCGATATGAACACCTTCTATTATCTCAACCAATACCACTTTAGGTGGGTTGCTTGCTTCATCATAAGTTGATTTAAATTTGTGATCTACATTAAACTCATTAAATCTATTGATTAATTCTTTTATATCTAAGTCCGTGATTGTAATTGTGTCAGCTTTTTTTAGCATCGCTTGAACTTCTTCAAACAGTTTGTTTTTTCGAATCATAGTTAAACTCCTTTTGTTAATTTTATTATATTCCATTATTAAAATTAATATTGCGTATTAGCACCCTAAAAGCAACTTAAATTAATTATCTAACATTGATAGCATAAAGCTTATAATTTATCGCATAGCACCTTTATCATTCGTTGTGGAACGAAACTAATGTTTCTAATCGATTGATTACCTTCATTAATTTAAATCTAACTCAATTTTATCTATTTTAATGTTTGAAATTTCTTCTAAGATGGAAGTTAAATTAATAAAGTAATAATCCTTGCGATTTTTGTTTTGGGTTTGAGTGAAGCTAGCGATTACTTTAGCCTTTACTAATTTAGCTATAATCCTTCTAACACTAACCTCACTTAAACCTAACGCGTTTACTAAATCTTGGACATTGAAACTTTTGTTGTAAAGGAAGAGATCAATAATTTTTGACGCTTGATTATCTTTAATTAATTTTAAAGATTTTAGAATATCAATTTGTTTATCTCGCGCAAGGTTTATCATTTGAATGGTTTGAACTGTATAATTCATCGCGCCATAAACAAACTTGTTAAAGTTATCAATAAAGTTTTGATGTAGGGGGTTAGACAATAAATCATAGTAAACTTTTTTATTTTCATTAATAACAACATCTAATAATAAATAAATACCTTCCTTGTTAAATAATATATTATTTAGGATTCTTCCGGTTCGACCGTTACCATCTTTGTAGGGATGGATCGCTTCAAAATAATAATGAAGGATCGATCATTTATTTAACACGTTAACATTGTTATTAAATAAAGTTATCAATGAATCTATGTGTTCAAAGATGGTTGGACCATCTTGGGGCGGGAGGTGCTTGATTAAATATCCATCATTAGTCTTAGCCATAATTAATGTGAAGTCTTCTAATTTACCAGTTCTAAACCCTTTGTCTTCTTCAATCAACGCTTGGATATTATCGATTAGATGTTTATTTAAAATGTAATTATTATCCTTAAAGGCGAGTTTAGCAAAACTAAAGGCATTGATGTTTTTTAACGCTTTATATGAATTAGAGTCGGTTTCGGTTTCTTTAACATTTAGAAAGTAATTATTAGTGATGATTTTATTGAACGTAGTAAAATAACCTTCAATTTCAGATGAACATTTAGAAAGTAAAAT
>JAACJW010000019.1 GCA_021378525.1 Ureaplasma sp. Hg2
ATTTCTCAAAAATAATCTATGTTCTGCTCTAGAGGTTAACAACCGGTAAGGCTCTGTTACCCCTTTTGTAACGATATCGTCAATCATAACGCCGATGTATGCTTCATTACGGCGAAGCACAAAGACGTCTTGGTTTTTGATTTTCCGATGTACGTTTATAGCAGCTATCAGTCCTTGAGCTGCTGCCTCTTCGTATCCCGAAGTACCGTTTAGCTGCCCTGCAGTATATAAATTATTTATTATCTTTGTTTCCAAACTTATTTTTAGTTGAGTTGGATCAACTGCATCATATTCAATTGCATATCCATATTTTGATACCTTACAATTTTCCAATCCTTTAAGAGAATGAATCATTTCATCCTGTACATCTACCGGCATAGATGTACTAAAGCCTCCTAAATACATAGTATCTAAGTGGACAGATTCAGGTTCTATAAACAATTGATGGTGTGGTTTATCATGAAATTTAGCAATCTTATCTTCAATTGATGGACAATATCTAGGACCAACACCATTTATTAAACCACCATACATAGCAGATTTATTTAAATTTTTATCAATAATGTCATGCGTTTTCTTGTTTGTATGGAGTATATAGCAAGGTAGCTGTTTTTTAATATCTAGAAAATATGGGTGATAATGACTAAATGATAACTTGGCATTTGACCCTGGGTGTAACTCCATAACATTGTAATCTATTGTATCTTTATATATTCTAGGTGGCGTTCCTGTTTTCAAACGTAATAGTTTAAAACCGTGAGTAATTAATGTGTCAGATAATGTTTCGCTTCTTTTATAATTTTCAGGACCTTGTTCTTTTTTATCTTCTCCCATAAAAGTTATGGACTTTAGATAGGTGCCTGTTGTAATAATAACGTAATCACTATTTATCTTTTTATCTTCATTAATTATTACACCCTTTATAACGTTGCTGTCAATAATTAGATCTTTAACTTCAGCTTCAATTATCTTTAGATTATCAAATCCCATAAGTGTTTTTAATATAAACTTATGGTATTCCACTTTATCACATTGAGCACGAAGCGCTCAAACGCCAGGTCCTTTTGAAGTGTTCAATATTTTCATTTGGAGTTGGCTGTGGTCGGCCGCTATAGCCTGTAAACCGCCTAAAGCATCAATTTCTCTCGTTACAATACCCTTTGCAGGACCTCCAATCGATGGATTGCAAGGCATACTTGCCACGCTATCTTTATTTAGAGTTATAAGGGCTATTTTATATCCTAGTTTAGCAAGACAATAGGCAGCTTCTGAACCGGCGTGCCCTGCGCCAACGATAATTACATCAAATTTCATACGAACTCCTAAATCGCTAATATTATATAATAATATTAAATAAAATAACTAAATAAAGCCTTTAGCTATACCACTAAAAAAGGAAATGAAGTAAAAATAACTATAAATATTAAGCACTATATGTTAATAAACTATATAACATAATGGAATATTTAGTTAAATAGCATTATTTATCGTTTAAATTATTAATAAATATCGGGTTTAAATATTTATATATAGAAAGTGGCTTTAATAATGTTCCGTCCATATTTTACTACTAAAAGTCATTTCTTTTACATTAAGGATCTCTGAAAGGGGACACACCCATCGTCAATTAAATACAACTATTCTGTTATAATTTTCAATGATTTCATAAATTATTTCTGTTACATCAAAAAATGTGATTTAAAGTGGCAAATACAATAATTATCTTTTCGATTGTATCTTATTATTAAACATAATTAAGAAATAGTTGCAAATTATAGTTATTGATATTAATTAAAACACATATTATATAACTTGGTATACAAAACGAAATATAATAGCGAATATCCTTATTTTACTATTATTTATTTGCTTGTTATTAGACGATATAATTCCTTTAGATCATTAATATTTTTTGGCAGAGTATTTTATACAGTTGTAATTTGATCTATTTATCAATGAACTCCAATGTTTTAACTAATTTTATTATGCTTAGGACGTATTCCTATTATCCATAGCTGCTAACCCTAGTAATAATAAAAACTATTTATAACTACATGGACAAATATTAAAATAAAGGTGTTTTATCGTTAGTTTAATAATATGAGCTATTTAAATTTTTCTGATCTCATTATTTATTATAGAACCAGATAACCCTTTAAATACCCTTTATGATTGTTTAAGGCACTGATATATTAGTTTTATTGCACTCTACGCTGTATCTCTTAGTAGCTATTTGCTGAAAACTAAATAAAAAATCTGTATACATCTTGTTTTTAAAATATCTATTTATAACTTAATGGACATTACATGTATAATAACGGTTTAATTGCGTTATTAGATTGAAAAAATAATATAATCTTATTACTTTTTTTACTCAGTTTTTGAAAAATATGCAATTAAATACATTAATATTACATATTATTTGATTTATAAATTAAAATAATATTGATAAAGGATTTATAAATATGTTTAATTTGAAAACCAACCTTAGTTGAAAAGATAAAGGTGTTGTCTTTAAAGACATTAACTCTGTAACTATTGGGAATGATGTTGAGTTGGATAGCGGAGTAGTTCTATACCCCGGTGTTGTATTGGAAAATAACGTTAAGATAGAAAAAAACGTTACTATTCAAAATGCAACTCTAATAAAAAATAATGTAACCATTGGTAAAGATTCCTTTATTGGGCCTTTTAACTTGATTCGTAACAACACAGTTATAGGTAACAATTCATTAGTTGGGGGTCATTGCGAAATAACAAGATCCACGATCGCTAGTGATGTAAAAATTTATCACCAATCGTTTATAGGAGACACAATTATTGAACCTAAGGTTCAAATAGGTTGTAATGTTACGACAGCTAATAGTAATTTTAAAGATTCTTTTAAGACAATTATCAAATCTAATACAAAAATAGGAGTAGGCGTTATTTTAATTGCCCCTATCGTGATTGGATCTAATTGTTTTATTGGAGCTGGAACTACAGTCACAAAAGACATTGGCAACGATTCCAAAGTAATTCCAACATCTAAGTATAGTATCCAAAAAAATAACATCTAAAAGTTGCAACTTTTAGATGTGGGAAACCCTTTATTTTAATGTTTTTCATAATATTTTTTACCACCTTTCAAAATATTCGTTTTGGGTACAAATTGTGGAAAACTTTATATATAAATATATAACACCTTAATTTTAACACTTTCCCACAGTTATCAACAGCACTAATAATAATAAATAAATAAACGTAAACAAACTTAATAAGGAGCAAATATGAAAATAATCATCAAGCGGAGTGCACTACTTAACGCTTTAAAATTTTGTAACAATATCATCAGCGGTATTTTAACAAACCCCACCCTCTTAGGAATTCTATTCGAAGTCAAGGATAATGAAGTTATCTTAACTTGTAGTAATGGAACCATTTCTGGACAATATAAAATTGAGGATACAAAATTAATCGAAACTATTAAACCAGGTAAAATACTTATTAGAGCTAAATTACTTCTTAATGTGATTAGTAAATTAAAAGAATCAGACATCACAATCGAACAAGTTGATTCATCAGTGATTCGGATCACTACTAAAACGTTTAACAGTAACATTAACATCCAAGATGACAATATGTACCCTTCAATTAACTTCAAAACAGATAATTTTAAAGAAACCATCATCGATGGAAAGATCATTTTTGAAACACACACTAAAGTGAGTCACGCAACTTTGCCAATCAGCGATAAGATTAGAGTTTTAAATGGAGTCTGCTTTGACAGTACACACATCAAAGATGTGCTTGAAATCGCCGCTAGCGATTCATATAAGCTAAGTTATTTGAAGAAAGATTTTGATGGCAACCAATTTAAATTCATCATCGATGTTAATACGCTTAAAATATTAACAGAGTTAATAAACAGTAAATCTGCAGTTCATTTTTACATCTTAGGGAACGATATGATCATTAAAATTAATAACATCATTATTTCTAACAAGATGATAGAGGGTGTTTTCCCGAATGTCTTCAGTTCGTTTAATAAACCAGTAACAACTAAGTTTAACATCAACAAGAGGACCCTTATTGAAGCCCTAGAGCGAGGTTTAGCATTAGTTATGGTCGATAAAGTACCGACAGTTAACTTAGATATCCAAAATGATAAGATAAACATCTACTTTAAAAGCTTTGAGTTAGGAAATTCAAACGAAAATGTTGATATTGGAGAATTTGAAGGAAATACACTAAAAGTGTGTTTAAATGCGAATTACTTAATATCACTGTTAAAAATATTTGATGGTGAGGTTATCAATTTTGAATTAAATGGTGAATTAAAACCTTTAATCATGAAAGATCCAAAAGATAAGACTTTCAAGCAGTTGGTTCTACCAATGCGAGTTTATTAGTTAATAAATTAATAAAAAATAATGTTCTAGATACCTTAGGACATTATTTTTTTTATCTAAAATTTTAACGATCGTGATAATTCAATATTCAAAAACAAGATAATTCGGAATTTGCAGTTAATAATAAGGACGTTCTAAGAGACGTTTAACATTCATACTGTAACTTAACGGTAATTAAGGTTAAAAGTGAATAGAACACCCTTTATGTAGCTCAAAAGGGTGTTTTTTAACGAAGACTAATAACAAATAAACAAAATAATGTGAGTTAAGTTAACATTTAAAAGAAAATACTATTTGGAAATAACTAAATTTTTTTAAAAAATTAAATTAACACTATGTGTTCTACAAAAACTTAGTGCAATAATCTGCAAATCGCATCACGTATTCATACTATAGTACTAATTAACAACATCTATACTAGTATAATAAAATTAAAACAACACATCAAACAAACTTAAACAACAACTTTTATAGATGAAATCAGCATAAAAAAGCTGTTTATTTCGTTTAATAGTGAATGATCTACCATATTTGAATGGGTTAAAAATGTCCCTTAACGAGCTAAATTAAGTAAGTAATATATATATATATATTAATTTGTGATTTGAATGATCTCAGACGGATTAAATTTCTTTAACCTATACGTGTGTGTACGTTAATAGGAATACTAAAGTCGTTTAAAAATTTAACAATCAAAAATGTATTATATATTTATATATAATAAAATTTAGAAATAATATAAAAATTGGGAACCGTATTTATAGAGTTAATTGTTTAAAATAGGTGATAAAAAGCTTTTTTTTGAATATTAAAGTAATAAATGATCATAAATTCCTGTCTAGTGTTACGTTTTGTTACTTTATTTTTAAATCATATTAAAGCATAAATTGATTTATAATTCAAAAAACAATTAATAAATTAAAGTATTTAAAAGTGTCTTATAAAGTACTTTAACATTTAAATTAGATTTAACTTTATATTATTTTAAATTACAAATTAAAGTTAAGTTAAAATATAAAGTGATTTATACTTGACTTTATTAAAAATTCAATTATAATATTTATAAATAAATATTAATATATTTTTGACTTTAAAATTGATTTATAATTTACATTAAAGTTACTTTATAAATTAATTTTCTATATCTTATAAAGCACATTGTAAATTAATGTTACATATAAATTAATTTTTTAATCACTTTATTAATCAATGTTAATTCAATTTTAAAATTAAACTAACTTTGGAAAATGCTTTAAATTTTACATTGTTTTAATTTAGATTTATCGATTTTGAGGCCATTTAGATCTATTTTTAACGCTTATTAGAGATACTAAATAATATTAATGCTGGTAATACCTTTTTTATTAGAATGTTCCTAAATAGTGCCTTAATGTGTCCGTAGGCTACATATATGGAATAAATTTCATCCACAACTAGAACTTATAGCGAGTATTGGTAAGTAATTTCCATTTACTCATTAATATCAGAATACTTTTCAGTATAAAATACCGAACTTTACACATCACGCACATACATACGTATAAGAAATGTCGTTTATCGATCTTTTATTCATGATTGTTAGCATAAAAAAACGTATTGATAACTTAACTAAATTTTAAATTTACTAATTATATATAATTAGTAGTTTTTAATTAGTTGTTTTTTATATAGACTTTCGTATCGGTCAACGTGCGCGCACACGAGACTTTTATTTAAAAATCATTAAAAACTAGTTATTTTTGTGATTTTTCCTGTTATTTTGATCATAAATTAATGTTTTCAAGCTTATTTCGAACTAATTTAGAATAGTGTTTTCAAAATCATAGTTTTTTTATACTACGTATACATACTAAAATATAATACTTTAGTATGAAAATAGCTGGGTAACCTTGAAATTATGCCTTTTTAAGCTCTTATAGGCCTTGATTGCTTAAAAACCTTAATTTATGTTTGGTTTTAATGTCTATATCCGCTTTCAGAGGGACGTTAGGCATATTTTAAGGACTGTTTAGGGTGTTTATGATAAATGGTTGCGCGATATTGATTAAAGTACTTTAAAGAGCATTAATATGAATGCTGACCATTTAACATAGATCATTGAATTATAAAAACGATTAATTTTTAAAAAGATTATTGGTAAAGTTTATTAGAAAAGATATTTTTTCACCTTGATGTTGCTCATTTTTGAACATTGATGTTGCAAAATAAGTATTACAAAGTAATACAAATCGTTTTACTTTACTTTTTACTTTACTTTTTACTTTGAAATGTAAATAATTTATACTTAAATTTTCACTTTTTATTTGACTTATGTTATTATAATTGTTTAAAATATAAACTATAAGTTTTAAATTATCTAATTTATATACGCACAAGCGTATTAATTATTCTAAATTTCAGGAGGTATCTAATGATTATTAGCGTTATGAACAACAAGGGTGGTGTTCTTAAAACAAGTATAGCTACAAATGTGGCTTCTATTTTAAGTAAAAACAAAAATAACACTATCATTGTTGACCTTGATGGACAAGGCAATGTTTATGTATCGTTTGGTAAAAACCCAGACAAATTAAAATATACAGTTTTGGACATTATTGCAAGAACAAAAAAAGAAGATGGCACATCAGTTCAATTTGACGATGTTATTGATACAGAAGAAGGCATCGCTCTTGATATCCTTCCTTGTAATAGTGATCTTAACTTTGTTGACTTCAAAATTGCACGTGGTGAAATTAAAACAAATGAATTTCGTAGAGTATTAAGATTTTTAAACAAGTACTATGATTACGTTATAGTCGATACTCCGCCTTTTATGAGTGTAGTGGTTAGTATGGTAATGAGTATGAGTGATGTTATTTTGCTTCCATTCAACCCCGACCAATATGCAGTTGGTGGTTTAATAAGAATGGTTAAGGTTATTAATAGTGAATTAAAAGAAATCAATCCTAATATTAAAGTGTTAGCAATTCCAACGAGAGTAAATAAAAGAACCTTACTTCACCAAGATGTGATTGAACTTGTAAATCGAAATTTAGGAAAATATAACATCCACGTTGTGACTGAAGCTAGTTGAATTAGTCAATCGGTTAAAAGTGAGACAGCAATAGCTAGAGAAAAATTACCCTTAGTACTATCTGTAAAAGTTGATAAGAGTACAAAGGATCGTCAAATTGAATATTACAATTTAACTAATGAAATATTTCAATTAATGGATATTGATAAAAGAATAATTTGCCCTCATAGAAGCGGGAGAAGAAATCATGAAGCACTTAACGCTACAACGCGATATGTTGCACCTGCTAATAATATGTATAAGGAACCACCGGTCCATTATCAAACCAAGATACAAGAACCGGTCCACCATGTAATACATGAACCTGTCCATCATGTAACACAAGAACCGGTCCACCATGTAATGCATACAACTGAATTGCAACCATTAGATCATAATGAAATAAACAACGCTCCAGTCAATGCAGCAACAAACTACGTGGAACCTAATTATAATAATTTGGAAAAACAAACAGATGATGAAATGAATCATCATTATAAAAGAGCGAAAACATCTTCAGGAATACCAACAAGAGTATTAGTCCCTGGCGAAGAAAAAGGAGAATAAAAAATGGCTATTAACAAATCATTTTTAAGTATGGGGTTTGACGAATTAGAAAACGATTTAATTCCACAGCAACAACAAACAATAAAACCTAGAGCACAAAGGGTTGTTGCACAACAACAAATGCCACAACAAGTACCGCAGCAAACTACACAACAACAAGCACCGCAACAGGTTGTGCGACAAGCGGTTCCACAACAAATAATCGAACAACCGGTGATTCAACAGAACGTAGTAAGAAAACCGATTTACACCACCGCTCCAAAAATGACGCACTCCCAAATAATTAGAGATAGTATTGATGTTCCTCTAATGGCAGAATTTGCTTCAAAAGCAAAAAAAGGGAAACGACAATCGCTTCAACTTTATGTTTATCCTGACGTTAAACGAGAAGTTGCAAAAATTATGAATAAATATAATTTAAGTGAAAATGCGGTTGGAAATATTTTATTGCGTCGAGCACTTGGTTTAGACGGAGAATAATTTTTAAAAATTTAACTAACTTTTTCATATAAATCTTTTCTAATGTATCATCCGTCAGGGTGATACATTTTATATTAGAATTTAATAAATTGCTAAAAAACACGTGTTTGCGTTTGTTTCAGGGCATTTTTTTTATAATAAATAGGCAATATAGTAAGATTTTTTAATCAATTTAGTTGTTTTTCATGCTTTTTGATATAATCAATATAGTTATAGGAGGGTGTAATTATGACAATAATTAAAATTACGACTGATTACATTACTTTAGGACAATTTTTAAAATTAGCTAACATCGTTAGTTCAGGTGGAATGGTTAAACCTTTTCTAATGGAAAACAATGTTGATGTTAATGATAAACCAGAAAATCGTAGGGGACGAAAAATCCGTATTGACGATAAAATCTTAGTTCTAAATGAAACCTTCTTAATTCAATAAAGCAAAGGATGATTTTACATGGAAGATAAAAAAATTAAACATTCGGGATATACGACCGATAGTATAAAAGTTTTAGAAGGCTTAGAAGCTGTAAGAAAACGACCAGGGATGTATATTGGCTCTACAGGAGTTCAAGGTTTACACCATATGATCTGAGAAATCGTTGATAATTCAATCGATGAAGCAATGGGCGGGTACGCTACTTATGTATCGCTAGTCATCTGTAAAGATGGTTCAATCGCAATTGAAGATGATGGTCGTGGAATCCCGGTAGGACTTCACGAAAAAACCGGAAAATCTGGTGTTGAAACAGTTTTAACTGTTTTGCATGCCGGTGGTAAGTTCGATAATGATTCATATAAAGTTTCAGGTGGACTTCACGGTGTAGGTGCTTCAGTTGTTAATGCTTTAAGTCAATGATTTAAAGTTTGAGTTTCAATCGATAGTAAAGGTTATTATATTGAATTTAACGACGGCGGAGAACCGAAGAGTAGACTTCAAGAAATTGGCCCTTCAGAAAAACCTCATGGAACTAAAATCGCATTCTACCCTGATTATACAATTATGGAAAAATCAGAATGAAACGAAGAAAAGATTGTTGATCGTTTAAAAGAATTAGCTTATTTAAATAAAGGCGTAAATATTATTTTTAAATCTGAACCAACTGGTCGACAAGAAGCATTTAATTTTGCTGGCGGACTTAAGGAATATGTTCAGGATTTAAACACTGGTAAAGAACCATTAATTGAAAATATTGTATATGGGGAAATTACTGATAATGTAAGAATTCCAAACCATCCAGCTAATGAGACTTACTCAATTAGAGCTGAGGTTGCATTCCAATATAACAAAACTTATAACAACTCATTGCATTCATTTTGTAACAACATCAATACTGTTGAAGGTGGAACTCATGAAGAAGGTTTTAGATTAGCTGTTTCTAAGGTTATTAACCGTTATGCTTTTGAACATAAGTTTTTAAAAGAAGGCGATGACAAGATATCTAAGGATGACGTGGTCGAAGGTTTAACTGGAATTATTTCAGTTAAGCATCCTAACCCTCAATATGAAGGGCAAACAAAAAAGAAATTAGGTAACACCGAAGTGCGACCTTTTGTTAACGCGATTGTAACTAATATTTTTGAAAAATACATGTTAGAAAATCCTGATGAAGCAACAATCATTATTAGAAAATCATTGTTAGCTATGGAAGCACGTAAGAAATCACATGAAGCGCGAGAAGCTACAAGACGTAAATCACCATTTGAATCAAATTCATTACCAGGTAAATTAGCAGATTGTTCATCACGAGATTCAGGTGTTACTGAATTGTATATTGTCGAAGGTGATTCTGCGGGCGGATCTGCTAAGTCAGGTCGAGAACGAGAATACCAAGCGATTTTACCTTTGAAGGGTAAAATCATCAATGTAGAAAAAGCTAAGACTGAAAAAATCTTTCAAAACGATGAAATTATTTATATGATAACTGCAATCGGAACTGGTGTTTCATCAGAATTTAATATTGAAAAATTAAGATATAATAAAATAATTATTATGACCGATGCTGATGTTGATGGAGCGCATATTAGAATTTTATTACTAACCTTCTTCTATCGTTATATGATTCAATTAATTCAAAATGGAAATGTATATATTGCACAACCGCCATTATATAAGTTTTCAGTTGGAAAATCTTTTAAGTATGCTTATACAGAACAACAACTAGAAGTTTATAAAAAAGAAGCTGGAACCTCTCGTTTTAACGTGCAACGTTATAAAGGACTTGGAGAAATGAATCCTGAACAATTATGAGAAACAACAATGGAACCGGCGAACCGTGTTTTATTGCAAGTAGTGATTGAGGATGCAGTAATAGCAGATCGAAACTTTACCTTATTAATGGGTGACGATGTTACACCTCGTAAAGAATTCATCAGTCGAAACGCTAAATTCGTTAAGAATTTAGATGCGTAATATAGGAGTGTTATATAGATATGGCAATAATTAAATCAAAAGGTCGATTAACCTCTGAACAAATCCAGGAACAATTAGACAAATCAATTGTTAAAGAACATTCGATTTCAACCGAACTAGAAACATCGTTTTTAGATTATGCAATGTCAGTTATTGTATCAAGAGCACTTCCAGATGCACGAGATGGTTTTAAACCAGTCCATCGAAGGGTTCTTTATGCTGCATACGGCTTAGGTATGACAAGTGATAAACCATACAAGAAATCAGCACGTCTTGTTGGGGAAGTTATTGGGAAATATCACCCTCATGGAGATGCGGCAGCATATTCAACAATGGTTCGTATGGCGCAAGACTTTTCATTACGTTATATGTTAGTTGATGGTCACGGTAACTTTGGTTCAATCGATGGTGATTCACCAGCAGCAATGCGGTATACAGAAGCTAGATTATCAAAAATTTCAACCGACATTCTAAAAGATATTGAAAAAGATACTGTTGATTTTGTTGATAACTACGATGGTAGTGAACGTGAACCAACGGTTTTACCAGCATACTTTCCTAACTTTTTAGCTAATGGATCAAGTGGGATTGCTGTTGGGATGGCAACTAATATTCCACCTCATAATTTAAATGAATTATGTGATGCGATTACTGCAGTGGCTAAAAACCCTGATATTACAATTGATGAATTAAAAGAATATATTCATGGACCAGATTTTCCAACAGCAGCAGAAATTGTTGGTGAACAAGGAATCCATAACTATTTTCACACAGGACGTGGTTCTGTCACAATTAGATCAAAATATCATATTGAAGAATTACACATGGGTAAAGTAGCAATTATTATTACTGAAATTCCTTACATGGTAAACAAACAAAACGTAATCGAAAAAATTGTTGATTTAGTTAAAGCGGGAGATATCACAGGAATCGCTGATTTACGTGATGAATCAAGTCGAGTTGGAATCAGAATTATGATCGAAACAAAACGTGATGTAGTTCCAGAAGTATTATTGAATAAGCTATATAAATCAACACAATTACAAACTAACTTTAGTGTTAACACTTTAGCTCTAGTTGGTGGTGAACCAAAAATTCTTAATCTAAAAGAATGTTTAAGTATTTATGTAAAACATCAAATTCACGTTTTAGAACGTAAAACTAAATTTGAACTTAACAAAGCTGAAGAACGCGCTCACATTTTAGAAGGATTACATATTGCTGTATCAAACATCGATGAAGTAATCAAAATGATCCGTTCTTCAAAAAATAATGAAATTGCACATAAAGCATTAATGGCACGTTTTAGTTTAACTGCGATTCAAGCAAAAGCAATTTTGGATATGCGTTTACGTAATTTAAGCGCACTAGAAAGCGAAAAAATTGAACAAGAACTAGCTAACTTAAAAGAAACCATTAAACAATTAAACGAAATCTTAAATTCACATGATAAGCAAATCGGAATCATCATCGACCGCTTAGATTATATTAAGGATAAGTTTGGCGACGAAAGAAGAACTGAAATTCTTTATGGAGCTTCATCATCAATCGATGACGAAGATTTAATTCCGGTTGAGGATATCGTTGTTACAATGTCAAGACGGGGATATTTAAAACGTTTACCAATCGATACTTACCGCACTCAAAGACGTGGCGGGGTAGGACTACAGGGTTTAAAAACTCATAATGATGACGATGTTGAAAAAATCGTTGTTACTAGTACACATACCGACATCTTGATGTTTACTGATGCTGGTAAAGTTTATCGAATCAGAGGACATCAAGTTCCACCTGGAAGCCGACAATCAAAGGGTATTCCAGCGATCAATGTTATTAATATAGAAAAGAACGAAAAAATATTATCGATCTTAGCAATTGATAATTATGATGATGGTTTCTTATTCTTCACAACATCAAACGGATTAGTAAAACGATCTAGTTTAGCTGATTTTGTTTCGATTCGTCAAAATGGTAAAATCGCAATCACATTAAAAGAAAACGATAAACTATTCTCAGTTCACCGAACAAACGGAGCTGAAGAAATATTCATTGGAGCATCTAATGGTTTGTTAGTTCGTTTTGAAGAAGTTCAAGCTCGTTGTATGGGTCGAACCGCTTCTGGAGTTAAAGGGATAACTTTAGGTCCAAAGGATTACGTAGTTGGGACTGGAACCTCTTTGGACGGAGAATATGTATTCTCAATCGGACAAAAGGGTTATGGTAAATTAACTAAAAAAGAAGATTATCGATTAACTAAACGAGGCGCTAAAGGTGTTACTACATTAAAGGTAATTCCTAAAACTGGTAAACTAGCAAGTATTAAATTAGTAGATGGCGACGAAGAAGGATTGTTAATCACTTCGGCTGGTAAAATTATTAGAATGCCAATTAAACAAGTTAATGTTATTGGGCGTTCAACGTCAGGTGTCAAGATCATGAACGTATCTGATAATGAAAAAATTCAGTCTGTAGCAATCTTTAAACAAGAAGATGAAGGAGATGATGTAGATGCAGAAATTTCAAACGACACTCAGCAAGACGACACATCAACTAAATAAGAATCTTGAGATTAGTTCAGATAAGCTATTAATAATAATTCCAGCTTACAATGAGTCAGAAGCGATTATTAAGACAGTCACGGATATTAAAACAAACACTGAATTCGATTATATTGTAATAAACGATGGATCAAGTGATGATACAAAAGATGTCTTAGCGGCACATCAGATCAACCATATTACGCATAGTAAAAATAGAGGACTATCAGAAGCAGTTAGAACAGGCATGCAATACGCATTGAACAATAATTATTTATATGTTGTTCAATTTGACGGGGATGGTCAACATTCAGCAAAAGATGTTCAAAAAATGTTAAACGCTGCCGCTAGAGGATTTGATATTGTTTGCGGTAGTCGTTATCTTAACGATGAAACTTCAGACCCTTCTAGCCTAAAAAAAGCCGCTCATAATGTATTACAAACATTATTCTATCTTCGCTCACATCAAAAAATAAGCGATCCAACTTGTGGAATCAGGTTATATAATTGAATTGTAATGGAAGCATTTTTAAGAAATCGTTATCTAGAAGTTGAACCTTCAGCGATTGCTTTCTTAATTAAAAAAGGTATGAAAATAACAGAAGTACCAGTTTTTATTAAGGATCGTGAAAACGGGGAATCAATGTTTAGAAGCAGAAAAACTATAACAAAGTATATGTTTTCGCAATGTTGAAAAATGATTGTTAGTTCAAGACTTTGAAGATTTAGATAGGAATTAATTATGGAAAAAAGTTTATTTCAAGATAAAAGAATAATTATTTTTGATTTAGAATCAACAAATAATAATCCCGAGACAGCAGAAATTGTTCAATTTGCAGCCCGTAAATTTGAGAACAATAAATTAATATCTAAAAAGAATATTTTAATTAAAGTAGAATCAAAATTAACTCACGACTTTATCGAACGGACTAGAATTACTGAGGGTTTACTAGAACAAAAAGCTTTATTAAAAAGTGAAGCTTTTCCTGAAATTTTAAAATTTATTAGTTCAGATACATTAATCTCTTATAAAGGCAATGTTATGCATTTTAAGTTATTATGGAAGTACTTAAACAAACGGTTAAAGAATCCAACGTTAGACGTTGTTGATGTAGCTGACATGTTAGGTATTATTGATGACACCGAGAATATATCGCTCCCAAGACTTGCCAACCTTCTAGGTATTGAGTTTGATGGTAAGCGTTGGAACAATGCTGACTATGATGTTAAAATTATTGAAAAAATATGATTTAAATTAAAATCTAAAATGGAATAGAAAATTTAATTCGCCAATATTAAATATAATTAATATGAATATAAAAAAATGCAATTTCTTTTGTAAGGAAATTGTATTTTCTTTTTTAACTAAGCGATTTATAGTTAAGGTGAGGTGAATTATGGATATTTTTAAAAAGAAATATATTCAACTTGATGTTAAGGCGAAAGATCGCAATGAAGCATTGATGTTGATTAGTAAGAAGGCCAAAGAATTAGATCTAGTAGATAATGTTGAAGCGCTATATGAAGCATTCGTAGAACGTGAAAAATTATCAACAACCGGATTCCAGGATGGGATAGCAATCCCGCATGCAAGAATTGATGGAATTAAAAAAGCTGCTGTTATTGTAACACGCTTTGCAAACGATGTAGAATGGGAAAGTTTAGATAAGAAACCCATTGTTACAGCCATTGCAATTTTGATACCAAAATTACAAGCATCTGACCTGCACATTGATGTGCTTGGTAAGATAGCGTCTGGATTAATTCATGATGACTTTCGAAAGTTGTTAAAAACAGAAAAAAATGTAGATAAGATTTATCAAGCCTTTGATAAAGTTATCAATAAGAAGGAAGAAATTGTTGCTGCCAAACCAAAAGATGAAAAACGTAAATTAGTTATTGGAATTTCAGCTTGTGCGACAGGTGTGGTTCATACCTATATGGCAAAAGAAGCACTAGAAGGTGTGGCTGATAAAACTAATTATGAAGTTAGAATTGAAACTCAAGGTCAAAAGGGCCAAGAGTTTAATTTAACTGACGAAGAAATTAAGCGAGCTGAATTTGTTATTATTGCTGCTGATATTAATGTTGAGTTAGATCGATTCGTTGCTAAACGAGTTCTTAAATGTTCAACCAATGATGCAATCAATGATCCGAGTGGTCTAATTTTGAAAGCTAGTAAACAAGCAACCAAAATGACAAGTGGCAATAATGATAATGCTAATATTTTTGCAGGGACACACAAAAGCGGATTTATGAAGCATTTATTATCAGGTGTTAGCCGGATGATCCCCTTCATCGTATTTAGTGGGATTTTATGAGCAATTGTAAACGCGGTAGGTTTAGGAATCTACGGCGGTAGTGATGGAGCAACTTTAAAAGATGGTTCAATAGTCGTTTGAAATGATGATTTAAAATTAGTTGCCAACATGGTAAGTGTTGGGTTTACAGTGTTTATTGCTTTTATGGGTGCTTACATTGCAGACTCAATTGGTGGCCGAGCGGCCTTAGCCCCAGGATTTATTGCAACCTTTATTGCAGCAACCCCTAGTTTCTATTGATATTGAAACGGATTAATTCCAAGCGCTATAACAGGCGATGGCATGGCCACAATGAGTGGTGTTAGTTTAACGTTATTCGCTGCCATTGGTATGGGTTTTGCAGCTGGTTATTTGGTAAAATGAATGAACTCATGAAAAGTTCATCATATCTTACAAGCAATTATGCCGATTATTGTAATTCCAGTAGCTGCGACATCAGTCTTAATATTCCCATTTGTATTTATTCTAAGTGGGCCATTAAGTTATTTGATGAATGGTTTCGCATATGGTATTGGGTATTTAGGAAAAATAGACGGAGTTAACTTCCTGATTGGATTTATTCTAGGTGCCATGATCGGTTTCGACATGGGAGGACCAGTCAACAAGATTGCTGGTACAACCGCGACTGCTTTAATTGTGATTGACCCGAGATTACTTGGGGCAGTTGAAGCTGCAATTCCAATAGCACCTTTAGCTTGTGGATTTAGCACATTAGTTGCACGTAACTTATTCGATGATAAAGAAAAAGGTTTAGGCATTAGTGCATTAGCCTTAGGTTTCATGGGAATTAGTGAAGGGGCAATCCCGTTCGCTGTTAAACGTCCTAAAGAAACTTTAATCTGTAACATCTTAGGAAGTGCAGTTGCTGGTGGATTAGCATTTATCTTCTTTGTTGGAGGACACGTTGGAATGTGAGGGGGACCAATTGTTGCATTAACTCTAGGAGTTTATGCAGACCCCGGAAGTATTGACACAGTGATCCCAAATGCCTTTGGTGGTGGTGGTGCAGCTGGAATGCAATACTTATCAATCTTATGATTCTTTTTAGCTATTGCAGCTGGTGTATTAGTTCACTCAACTTTATACATTATTCTAATCAAAAAAAGTGAAGGAATTAAATCTGAAAAAACTCCTTCCAATAACAAATATGTTATCGCTTTCCAAGAAAAATTTGTAAAGCCATTCCAAGAAAGAGTTATTACAAAGAGTAAAAAAATTAATGAAAACAAAATAGTATCAACAAAAGTTGGCGACAAACACCACAGACTTGTTAACTATTATCAAACGATAGCAAACACTAATAAGATTGTTATACTTAGAAGATAAAGCTTCGTTAATATAAAATAATAAAAAATATGATACCAATCAGAGGTTACTACCTGTGAGTGAGATATCATATTTTTTTAGTCTAAACTAGAAACAATATAATTAGTTATAAGTTATTAAATATCGTTCGACCATTCAATAGTAAATCTGCAATCTTATAATTAAGCATGCGCTTGCCTTTAAAGCGTTCAAGGTCTAAAGGGATATTGCTGGCGATAATTACGAGATCAGCATCTTCAATATTCTTTTTTGACAATTCATTCTGAACACCATCCAACCCATGGGTTTCGACTTCAATTGGAAAACCATGCTTATGACACAAATCAGTGATCATTGCTTTTGCGATAAAAGTCTGAGCTACTCCAACGTCACACGCACATACTGCTACAATATTCATATTTATTCCTCTTTTATATAATTATATATTAATTCACTATTGTCTAAAGAAATTATCTTTTTAAATTTCTTTTCATTCAAAATAATTTTAATAAGATAATTCATTACTTCTAAATGCTCCAATGTACTACTAGGCGCTAAAAAAACGATCATCTTTATCGGTTTTTCATAACCTGGTACTTTCAATCCTTTTGTAAAAGTAGTCAATGTTATTCCGACTCTTAAAACTCCGTTTTTAGGATTGCCATGGCATAGAAGGATATTGGGTGAAATAGCCATTTCATGAGTTTTATTAGTGATGTGATCGGTGATTACTTTAATGTATTTATATTCGATATAATAATTTTCAAGTAAATAAGAACCCGCTAATTCGATTCCTTTTTTATAATCAAGGATTTCGTTACATACTAAGATATCTAAAATATTCTTTTTTTTAATATTACCGTTTTTATTTTTATGGATTAAATTAATAATTCAACGTAATTTTTGTTTATCATCATGGCTTAGATAAGTGTTGATTTTTAAATAGTGTTCATAAATTTTATTATTTTCAATTGGGTACGTACTTAAAACAAGGCTGTAATTTTTTTTAATCTTTGATAGATTACTAGCACTTGTGCTTTGGATAATGTTTATTTCTGGGAAACACATTTTTATTTCTTCACATAATACATAAGAAACTCCAAGTCCTTCTTTACAAACTAATACTGTATCAATTCTAGAAGTTGAGTTATTGAAAAAGTTTGCTGCAAAATATAATGTTAAGTATGCCATTTCATCATCGAGAAATTTAATGTTCAAAACCTCTTCTACAGGTTCGATTGAGATTTTGGTGATATTTTTTAAATGGCCATATTTAGAATCTATTTTAGCAGTGTCTGGATTATTGATATGAATATTGAATTTGGTTCGATAGAAAGCTGGCACAATATGATAAATCATGTCGTTAGCTAATTGCTCTTTGTTTTCAAGCGAGCAAAAAGATTCTCTTTCGAATACTTTAAAGGATTTAAAAAGGGCGTCTTTCAACTCCTGATAATAACAAAACTCATGAATATTAGATTTGTTACGGAAACTAGAGGCAATAACCAAGATAGAGAAATAATAACCTTCATCTTTAAAATCGGTTTCAGGATAAAGCGATTCTAATCAATTCAAGTAAATAGTGACAAGTTTTGATTCATTGGTTTTAGAAATTAAATCTTTATCCTCAACTGAAAGAGTAATGAATTTTTTGTTTTTATAATAGGTAGCTAGCACGGCAATAAACGTTTCTAAAAAGTTAACGAATTGATCTGTTAAATCACGTTCAAAAAGTTGATTGGTAACCTTAACTAACAACCGTGATTCTGTCTTTATTTTAGGGTCTAGATGAGTTTTAATTAAGTCGTACGACTCAGTTACTAAATTAATCATTACAAGCCGTTTCTTAATTTCTTCTCCAATAATAATAAAACCAGTTTTTACATTGTAAGATAAATCCAAATCCTTCGTTTTTAAAAATAGCTTGATATGTTTTAAATCATTGCTAATAGTTATTTTAGAAGCGTTTAAATAATGAGCAAAATAATCCATATTTAGTTTGTTCTCATTAACTAAGATTGATAGCATAATAAAGTCGCATCGTTGAGAGGTGTTGAAAAAGATGTTATTAGTACTTAATAAAAATTGTCTAAGATTTTCGATGTCTACGTTTAAATAGAATCCAACCGTAGATAGTGATTCAATTGGGTTGTAATTATTTGACTGGAGGAAGATATTAATTTCTTTAATATAATTATATATTGACCGATTTTTTAATTCTGTCATCCTGGACATTTCATCGATGGTCAATATTTCATTATTGATAAACATATTAAGTATCATTAGTGATTTACTATTTAGCATACCTAATTTTATAACATAAACCCGAAAACGTAATAATTACGCTACTATTTATATTAGAAAATAAATTTTATTAAAACAAATAACGTTAAATAATGTCAAACATTCTCAGTTAGTAATTATGATGCCATCTAAGATAGATAGCGTTGCTTACGGATATTGTCTCTATAATTGTATGGATATTATTAATATATCAATTTATTAAACACTTCAGCTCAGATAAATACTTCTATCCTATCAATACCCAATCATCATTAACTTATGTACAGATCATTGTAAAACAACGAAAACTTGGTAAAATTGAACATAAAACGTTGGTAATAACATAGATTAGCTTTACTATAAGAGATAATAATGATAATGTAATAAATATGCTTTATATTGGATAATTTTAAATAAATGTCCATTAACTTATATATAATATTAATTTATTATAGCAACTATTAAACACTCTATACAGCTAACTAGTACGTTATTGGTGTTTATTCTCTATAAAATGCATAATTACCCCAGATATGTGCCTTATTATGATTGTGTGATGGCCTCACGATCATTTCTAATACCACCAATACTTAATTATTGATAAATATGTGTAAATCATCAGAAAAGTTATTGAAGTAGAATAAATATGCTTATAGCCCCCTAATATAGAGCGTTTAGTTATATATTGCTATGAAAGATGACACTATAAATCTTAAATATATTTAATGTTAAGGTAATATCCAACTTTTTGAATAAATGTCCATTAAATTATATATTATATTTATTTACGGGTATAAACTGAGCATTATATAACTACACGAACATTCTTAATGAATTTTCACTTTTAAAATCGTATAATTATTAATAATATGCGCATTACAGGGGTATACTTAAGACATTTATGATCAATTCTGCTATCCAAGACTTAATTATCGTGAAATAAACCCAGATCTCTACTTTAAATAAATAGAAATACACTGCACAAGCAATGAATCATCGTAAAAAGCCTCTTGCCAAGGCTTTTATAAGGGTATTACTAGATAAATAAGACATAACTGATATTCGATAATATCATTTAATTTTAATAAATGTCCATTAACTTACATATTATGATTATTTAATATTTGAATGGTAATTATTCTATGACGACGATCAATACTTTATTATTTGCAAATTACCCTTAAGTCTACATGATATCTCTTGCATTTATTCGCTGATGTTAGCATTTCACGTCTATATTATCATTTCTACTCCATTAACAGTTAATTAACAATAAATTATATGTAAGATATTAGCTAAAGTCATTAGAAGCCTAGTGAACACCTTATTTGTGTTCTAGCGGAACGTTTTATAACGATAATAAGAGTTATAGGGGTATTTTCTACTTAGGATGTTTAATATTTATCGTAAAATCAGTTATTTCTAAATAAAAGTCCATTATATTATATATTTATTTTTTAATATGCACCTAAAATAATGTATATAGATGCAATATTTTTAGGGTATTTTTATTCTATTACACATAATAGTTACACATATATTCCATATATAGGCACTTTAAGGCTGATATGATCATTTTTAATAACTTTTATAACTAGGTATAGAACGATAATTTGAGCAGAATATAGATATGGTTAAGAAATATTAAAAACCCTCTGATAAGGGATTTTACTAAAGTACTATGTAATGATACTATTGATATAATGGTATTTAAAGTAATATTGGGTATTTTTAAGTAAATGTCCATTAACTTATATATTATATTTATTTGATAGCTGCTTATCGATAGCTCATACTACTAAATAACACTCCTTAACAAGTTTAGATCTATAATCTCACAATTATTTATAAATTTTTTAGTGCCATTCATCAAAAGAATTTCTAAAGAAGCGTATTATCATGGCAGATATAAGATGCCGACCAAGGATGGTTAAACGTTGTTTTGAAATGAAATTTAGAATATAGTTAATACCTTTCTAGCTTTTTTATAACTGTGAACATAACCTTTAGTTACGTTGATGTCGCTATGTCCCATTAGTAGACTTAGTTCATACAAACCTATTTCTTTGTTAACGCAATGTGTTGCGAACCCTCGTCTAAGCATGTGTGGCGTAAGGTTTCTCTTTATAATATAACTTCTTTGGTTAACGATGCGATAAAGGTTTTTATATCCAAAATTAAATAAACGTCCATTAATATGAATAGTTTCTATATATTCACTTAATGAATTATGTAAAGTTTTGTTTAAATAAACAATACGTTCTTTATTGCCTTTACCTTTCACAATTATGTAATCGTTATGAATGTCCTTTGTTTCGATATTTAATAGCTCTTGAGATCTAACACCGGTTTCAAACAATAGTTTGATTATCAATGAATCACGAATTGCCCGTTGATTACTATTACCTATCGTATAGCAAATGCGCTTATATTCTTTAAATGTTAAATAATCTTGAATAGAATATTTTTTCTTTGGTAGCTTTATTTCCGATTGTCTATCGTCGTTGGTGTATATGTAATATTTTTTAACAGCGCTTAATAACACACGCTTTGTGTTATTATTAATTTTTGTTTTACTTATTAAAAGATCGCAATAATCATTATTGAAATTATTTAAGGCTATTATGTATTTAAGATATACATCGCACGTCATTGGTGATAAGCCTTCTACGTAGCGCATGTGATTGTAGAATGAAGTTGGGTTATTGTGATTTTCCATAAAGATACCTCTATCTTTATATTTAAATAACTATAAAATTTATCTTAATTCATAATTGTTATTATGTATTATTTTCAATAAAGTTTAAAGAGTAAAGGATTTTTTATTGTTATTAGATTCTAAAACAGCGAAATTTATAGACAGATAAAACCTTATTTTTGTCTACTGCCATATTTAGTATTCCCTCTTTGTTTATTGTAATTTTTAAAATTTAGAACTAAAAGAATAAAAATCTTAAATTTTTACTATTTTATCGTTTTTATTTTACTATATTTTTTTAACTAATTTACAAAATATATTAGAATATTAATTAAATACAAAATAAGTTCTGAAAAATAAGGATTTATCTAATGGGAAGACGTTAAAAGTTTTTGAAACTTTCGCAGGAATTGGGGCTCAACATAAAGCCTTAAACTATTTAAAAGAGAACGACGGATTCAAATATAACGTTGTTGCAACAAGCGAATGAGACATTGACGCCAATATAGCATATAGTGCCATTCACAACAACAACACTAAAATATCTCACAAATATTTAGATATCCCTATAGGGGAAATAGATGATTATTTATCTAACTTTACACATTCAAAAAATGGTAAAACGCCTATTACAACTGAAGCCCTTAAAAAATTAGAAGAAGCCAAGAAAAGGATGCTATATCAATCATATAAAGAATGTAATAATTTGGGGAGTATCTTGAAAGTTAGTGGAAGTGATCTTTTGAATAAAACTAACGGTCGCATTGACCTTATTACTTATTCCTTCCCGTGCCAAGATTTATCTGTAGCAGGTTCTTTTCATGGGTTTAATCAAGGTATGGCAAAAGGTTCGGGGACTAGATCGGGATTATTGTGAGAAATAGAAAGAATAGTTTTAGAACTAAAAGAATTGGATAAGTTGCCAAAGTTTCTATTACTTGAAAATGTAAAAAATATGATTTCTGCCCGGCATAGAGAACACTACGATATATGAATGAAGCAATTACATGAATTAGGTTATTCTAGTAAAACATTTATCCTAAAAGCTAGCGCATATGGGATACCACAAGACCGGGAACGTGTTTATGGATTAAGTATTTTAAACTACAAAGGTAAAGCGGACGATAAAGGTAATATTTTAGATATGCCGAACCCCAAACAGATTTCAAAAACTAAAACTCTAAAAAATATATTAAGAGAAAATTATGGGGATGAAATTAGAAAATTAGAGGCTTTAGAAGCCCAACCCAATAGAACACCATCTCGTGAACGAATGTTTAATGGTAATAGGGTTTTAAACGATTATAGAAAACACACCGCCTCACGAACAGTTACCACGAAGCAAGATCGCCACCCTAACGCTGGGGTTATTGATTTATCAAATACGATTATCGGAGGCGAAAATCGGATATTAGATAAAGACAATTTTATAAAAGCGAATTATCGTTTTTTAACAACTAGAGAAGCGTATTTAATGATGGGCTTTACCGATAAGGATTATGACAGAGTTAAACAATGCGGATTAAGACGTGAGAAACTATATCAGCAAGCTGGCAATAGTATTGTAGTTGATGTTATGATTTCAATAATGAATATTATTCAAAAAGAGTGACAAAATGGATAATATAAATAAAAAATCTTGAAATTTTATAGAGAGCTTGGTTGCAAAATATATCGAAACTATGTCGGGCACACATATAATGGGCACAAACTTCCACGATGCTTACTTATTGGCTATTAAAGATGTAATAATAAATCAAATAAAAGATAATAAAACAATTAGCGAAATATCATTTAATGAATGGAAAATAGTACCTAGAAGCGAGGATCCAAATATTTACAGTTTAAAATTTAAAATTGCAAATGAAAATATATGAATCGAAGGCACGCCCAATATGGATAGCGGCAGTACGGGAAAAATCGGCCAAATAAGAGACGTGTTAAATGTTATAGGTTTTATCACTAAGAATAATATAAGAAGCGGAGTAGTTAATAACTCTTTTAATGAATTTATTAGATGCCAGAACGACAATGATTTTTTATCGAAAACTTATTTTCAAAGAATTACTAATCCTTGCCTTGATGAGAACGGACGGAAGAAAAATAATTTTGCTTTCGCTTTTCTAATGCTACTAATTTCAATAGAAGAGAATAGGTTTCACGGTAGTAAATTGGAAAATAATAAATGGCATAATCTAGTTACAATTTATAATGATTATTGTTCGAGTGATAGAACTAGGGAATTTTTTAGCACTAGAAAATCTTACCCTAGAGACCTTAACAATAACAATTTAAGAAATACATATTATGCGGCTTGTTTATGTTTGCGCGATTCTTACCATTGGGAAAATATCAAAAAAAATATCAATGAATATGAGGATTCCATAAACAAAATTTTGCAAACTATCTATGAAATAGATAAACCAAATATCAAGATAGTTGATATTAAAAATTATGATGGCGTTGAGTATGAAAAATATTTTAACGAGCAACTTAAAAAAAATATTAAAAAAGTTCTATCGGATATGTCAATAGATTACAATGGTGAATCTAAAATCACTTATGATTGAATTAATAAATATGGTGAAACAGGTTATAAGTGTGACTTTGTCATAGAAATCAAACTAAAAGGAATGGTTGAGAATTGCATTTATATTGATGTAAAGGGCACAAAAGGATCAAATTATGATTTTTATATATCAAGTCGTGAAGAAAAATTCAGAAATGAGATAGAAATGAAAGGCCCTAAAGAAGTTTATTACATTGCTCAGGTTGCATTAGATAAGAATGAATTTTATTCGGTATATTATTTACGTAATGACGATATTAATTCTTTTAGTAGAGAACCTGAATCGCATCATTATTGTGGAGGTAAACTACCGAAAATTACCTCGTAAATAAGCATATACAGAAACTTAAAGAATAGAAATTCTCTAAGTTAATACTTTTAATAGAATAAATCGTGGTTTTATCTTTATAATATATTTGAAGGAAGTGCTAATATGAAACCATTTGTAAAATGAGTTGGCGGTAAGACTAGGTTTTTAAAGGAAATCAACCAGTATAAACCAAAGACTTTTAATCGTTATTTCGAACCTTTTTTGGGCGGCGGAGCTGTTTTAATTAATCTAGAACCGAGGAAAGCTATTGTTAGTGATAATAATCAAGAGTTGATTAATGCTTACAACGTTATTAAAACTAATCATCAAGAGTTAATTAAAGCGCTTGATGATTACAAAAGTGCTAATAGTCTAGATAAATTCAACAAAATAAGAGAATTAGATCGCTCTGAGGATTTCAAAAAATTAGATCCAGTAGCAAGATCGGCCCGCTTTATCTATTTAAATAAAACTTGTTTCAATGGCTTATACCGTGTAAATTCTAATGGACTCTTTAATTCTCCGTTCGGTTCTTATCCGAATCCTTCCTATTATGATGAAAAAAATATTAAAG
>JAACJW010000002.1 GCA_021378525.1 Ureaplasma sp. Hg2
CATCCTCAATCCATCCTAGTTGGCGGCGGGGTTGCTGCTAATAGCTTATTACGACAAGAGATTAAAAAATTAAAACAACCAAGCTATTTAGCGGACTTAAAATACACCGGTGATAACGGGGCAATGATTGCTAAATACGCTTATTTAAAATTAATTAACAAGGAGAAAAACAATGCAAAATAAAATATTATTAACCAGTGAATCAGTTGGGGCAGGACACCCAGATAAAATATGTGACCAAATTAGTGACGCTATTCTTGATGAGTGCTTGAGAAAAGATAAATATTCGCGGGTTGCTTGTGAAGTTTTAGCTAGTAATCGCTTAATCGTTATTGCTGGTGAAATCAAAACAACCGGCTATGTTGATGTTGTTCAAAAGGCGTGAGAGGTACTTCGCCCTTTAGGTTATAATGAAAATGATTTTACAATCATTAGTAATGTTAACAGTCAATCAGCCGATATCAGTCAAGGGGTCTTTCATGAAGATGGTTCAATCGGGGCCGGTGATCAAGGCATAGTTTTTGGTTTTGCTTGTGATGAAACAATTCGCTTGATGCCACTACCGATTACAATGGCCCATGAATTAGTTAAACAAGCAGAACAATTACGCCGTGCTAATAAATTTAAGTGAGCAAAGGCAGATATGAAGAGTCAGGTAACAATTGATTACACTGACCTTAAACATCCAAGAATCGATACAATGTTAATGAGTGTACAACATGATGAAGCTTTTGTAGCTGATGAATTTTATCAATTTATTAACGACCAAATTATGCTTAAAGTAGCGAAAATGTTTAAATTGAATACCGATTATAAAGCAATTATTAACCCTTCCCATAAATTTGTAATTGGTGGACCGATTGGTGATACTGGTTTAACCGGACGTAAAATTATCGTCGATACTTACGGTGGAGTAGGACGACACGGCGGCGGCGCCTTTAGTGGTAAAGATGCTTCTAAAGTTGATCGAACCGGTGCTTATGCAGCCCGATGAATCGCTAAAAATATTGTGGCAGCTAAACTAGCAACACGCTGTGAAGTGCAGTTAGCATTTGGAATTGGTTTGAGTAAACCAATCGCAATGTTCATCAACTGCTTTGAAACCAACACAGTTGAAAATAATCTAATCTTTGAAGCTGTCAAACACACTTTCGATTTAGAAGTGAGCTCTTTAATCAAAGAATTGCACCTTCGTGAACCAATTTTTCAACAAACTGCGACTTATGGTCATTTTGGCCGTGATGACATTAAGGTTCTATGAGAAAGCACAAACAAAGCCGATGAATTACTTAAATTCATAAAAGCACAAAAATAAAACATATAGATTATAAGAAAATCTGCAAACTTAATATATAATTAATATTAGGTATATAATTTTCTTTTTTATTATAAAAATACATGGAAAATGAATTTATCATTATCTAAGGGGCAAGGAATGAAAGATTTTTCAGAATTAAACAAACAAAGTGTACATCGTTCGAACGGGCAAGTTCAACGATCAATCAAAATCGATCAAAATTTTGATGAAAGGGCAAGTAATATTCAACAAATGCTTAAATCCGAAAATGAAAAATTAGGATTTAATATTTTGGAATATAAAGATACATTAGATGGGATTGTTGTTGATCCAGTCGGTGATATGGATATTAAAACCAAAACTTGAAGAAAAAAACAAAACGAAAAATTTGAAAACGAGCAAAAATCTAATTGGGCTGAAATCGAAAGAAGTGCGCGACGCCGCGCTGAACATCTTGAAGAAGCTAAGAAATATGAATATCGGATTAACAATCCAATTCGGATTCAACCTAAAGATAAAATGAAAACAAGTAAAAGAAAGTTTGTTGCAGGGCTTGAAATAGTTGAAGGTGAAACACCTGAAGTAACACCACAAGAACCTCAAATTTTAACGTTTGCTGAATGAGATCAAATTATGTCTGGCGGTATTAATTTATTTGTTAATGATCCTGATTTTATAGTTGAAGATGTTAATACTAAACGAAATGTTATTAACGTCGATTATTTATTAATATACGACCGTAACAATGAAAACAATCAAGAAAAAGTTGATGAAGCAACAATTAAAGAAGTGCAAGCCCGTCATCAAATCCCTAATCCTTTTAATAGTTTAACAGTAACTCGTGAACAATATTTTGAATTAGTTGCACTTAAACCAGACATGGAAAAAGAAGAAGGAAGTCGCTCGCGAGTGATTGAACAAATTCTTCACAAAACATCGGAAACTAATGTTAAACAAGAAAAGGTTGAAGTTGTTAGTAAACAAGATGGAACTAGTGAGACAACAAGCAAAAAAGATAAGAATTCCATTGAACCAATCATTGTTAAACAATTCGACCCATTGTACGTTGTTGGAAATCCAAGTGTTGATCCTAAAAGCCAAACTGAAATTAAAGAAATTTTGGCTAGTCAAGCAAACCAAAACACGACATCGTGAGATGCTAAAAACGTTGATGCCAATGAATATCAAAATAACGTTAAAAATGCTTTATTAAGTAAACGTGCTCAAAAATATAATAGAGATAATCCAAATCATCAAGTGACAATGCCAAAAGCAAATGTTAAAAATAATGATGCTAAAAAAGAAACCAAAGCATCAGTTCACGTTCATAAGTGAAATAAAAGCCGCCAAACAGTTGTTGACGATGCGATTAAATCAATGGATGGTAACGGCAATAATAAGCAACAACCAAATAACCAAGACACTGTTCTTTCTACCACTACAACAACTACCACAAGTAGTCAAACACAAGATGTAAGTAGCACTAATCAAGTGTCTACTAGTAACGTTCCTGCTAAAAACAAAATTACAGCAAATGAGGCTCTTGTTAATAGCAAGATCATAACAAAGACTACACCAATTACAAAAGAAGTTCCAGCTCCAGTTGAAGAGGTTCTAGCGAGCGAAGGTTCAAACAATGTTAGTCATAATTTTGTTATTGGATTCTTCCAATGATTTATCGGTTTATTTTCTAGTATGTCTAAAAATGAAGAAGCTTTAGAAGGCGAAAACTTAAATGAAGAATTAACTAAGCAAGCAACCGAAAGTAAAGGGCATAAATCTGAACGAAAAGTTCAAAAGGAAATCGCCCAAAACCAACAAATTGAAGTAACGAGCATTCTAAAAGGTGAATCACAAAACGCAAAACAACTACGAGTTTTTAAACCAACACCTAATGCTGATCAAAATAAAATCGTAGAAGTTGGTGATAAACCTGCACCTAAAGTAAATGATAAAATTATTATTCAACCATTAACCGCTAAAGAAAGTAAACGCCAATTAAAGGAAGATCGTCGTCACCGTCGAATTGCCACTAAAGAAGATTTAAAAAATGATAATGAATCTCAAACTATTAACGAGCAAACCCAAGCAACTAATGTAACAACAAGATCTAGAGCAAGCATCAAAGCTGATGGAATTAAAAATCGTGCTCTTAATAATGCCAATGGTGGCGGACAAATTAGACAATCTATTAAATTGAATAATTTTAAAACGCAGCCTAGTCAAACACAATCAAGTGTTAATCCAAATGCTCAACAAAAACCAAACACGTTAGCTACCAACACAACTATATCGGTAAATAATGTTAATGAAATTAAAGGTGAAAATTCAATTGAAACTAACAATCAATCTGAGGTTGGTGTAGTTAGAACGAGTCGCCGCCGATCAATGTGACGTCAAAATAAAGTGGCAACAATTGATGGGAACGCTAGTCAAAATAGTAATCTTGCAGCAAGCCAACAAAATCTTGAAGCAACACAACAAAATCTTGCGACAACTCAGCAAAATCTTGAAGCGTCTCAAAAAAATATAAATCAACGAAACGCAGCTTCACAAGATACAACGAGCCCAGCGCCACTTCAAAGTAAAAATGGCATTGAATATAGTGATAAGAAAGTGGGCGGTATTCGCTTATCAAAAGTAGCTACCCAATCATATGACGTTGATGAAACTGTTGCAAACAAAGCACAATCAACTTCAACATCAAATGTTAAAATTCATAACCAATTATTTGATAATACAAAACCCAATAACAAATTACCAACGAATTCTATTTTCAATGTAGATAATTCAACAGAATCAAATTATTCTCAAGAACATCAACAAGCCGCTAGCAATACCGGAATGGGAATTAAATTATCAGAAGTCGGAACCCACCAACAAGAAGCACGTTCTTATAAAGATGTTAGTTTATCGCGTCAACGCCCTTTAACACTAAGACGAGGTGTGTACGGCACCGCTCCAGTAGTTACACAAGGCGAAGCAAGACTTCATCATCAAAATAATTACAATAGTCAAAAGATATTTAAATCAGCAGCAAGCAATAACAATGCGCTAGCCCACATGGATCGAGTAACGCAAGAGGTTGCTAAGTTAGATCGATTAAGTACAGGAGAATTAATTGCGCGAGCGCCTTTCAATCAAATTAATCGAAAACTTAATCGAATTGAAAATGATATATTAATGAATAATTCAGGACCAGTTCAACATGGGCAATTTAATTTAGGGATGGCGAGTTTATTGGTGCGAACTGATTACAATAATGCCGACGTTATTAGTCGTAAGATGATTGATAATAATATCCTTCAAAACGCTCCTAAACCAATTCAGGAAGCAGTTTATTCTGCTCCGGCAAATGTTGCTCTAGAAGCGCCACAAGGTAGCGTTGACAATCATGTTATCAAGAAAAGCTCAAGTAGCAGATTCTTAAGATTAATGAATAAATAGTTTATAGTAAAAATAAAAATACCACCCGGTATTTTTATTTTTTTAGATATGTAATTTTTATTCTTTTACTTCACGGTAATCATATGAATGTTTCAAAATAATTTTACCGATTGCTTCTACTTTAGGGAAATCAATTTTATGATAATCAATTTTTAGATAATTATCTTTATCTTCTAATTTTTTAATCCCACCAACATATAGTTGTTTAAGATATTTGTTTAAAGATTTTTCATCAAGTTGAGCTAATAGTCGCAAGGCATTAACTGTTAAACGGTTGTGTTCGTGAAACCAAGATTCTGATTCCAAATCATAAGTTTTAATCGCTTCAATTTCTCTAATAAGAATTGATGCTTGTTGCTTATCGACAAATCAAACATTCAAAAACTTAATTATTTTTGCATGCGAAACATGCGCTACAGCTCCAAATCGTGAGCAAACTAAATAATTTAAATAATCAATTTGTTTATTTGATGCCGCCTTTAAATCAAAAGCTTCAATTTTTTCAACGTCTGATTCGTATTCACTGAAGTGACGTGAATAAGTAAAATTTGCTAAACTACATTTCATATCATCACTCCTTATAATTTAATTATAAATCTTATTAGTATTATGTCTACGAATAGGGTGCTATTTATAATAATAAATCCAATCATTTAGTGTATTATTAGATAATTACGGTTTATAAGGAGAATGAAATGAACCAAAACTTATTAGCGAAGGAAATGTTAGGCCTTAGAATTGGTAGTTGTATTGAATTTGTTTTAGTTTGTGCAACAATAACTTTTGCTATTTTAACTCATTCCACTTCAATCCTTTTTGATGCCACCTATACTTTTATTATTTTCGCTAGCACATTAATTGGGATTTTTGTTGTGCGGATGACAAGTAAAGGCAAGGATAACAAATATCCCTATGGCAAATATGGGTATGAAAATATCTTCGCCTTATTTAAATCGTTACTATTGGTATGCATTAGTATTTACTTTTTTATTATTGCTTTAACAGCGATGATTACCGCACAAGCTTCACTTGGTGATATTTGATATCCTAATTCTGAAATATTTATTATTTATACTGTTGTGATGTCAGTTCTATGTTTAGCTAATATGTTAAGTTATTATTTTATTAATAAATCAATCAACTTTGAATCGACTGTTTTAAAGGTCCAATTTAGAGCGGCCTTAATGGATTTACTATATGATGTTGTTGTAGGACTTGGTTTACTTTTAGGGGCACTTTTTTTAAAAGATCAAAGTGATCAAACAATGGTTTATCGATTATATATAGATAAAGGTTTATTAATAACAATGGTCTTTATTGCAACGCCCCAACCATTGTTTTTATTAATCAATCAAATCTTCGTCTTTACCAATAAACGATTACTGAAAGAACAAGAAATTTTAATTAGTGATTTAATTGAACATGATAATCAAGGCAAGTATAAGATTGATGATATCTTCATCCAAAAGTTCGGGAAACATTATACCATCGTGATTTACTATAAACTCGAATCAAACATTAGTTCCAAGGAATTGATGCAGCACCAAAAACACGTTAAAGCACATGTCGCTAAACAATATAATCAGGCCAATGTGATGGTTTTATATAATGACTCTGATTATGAAAGTTATAACGATTAATGGCATCCTACAATTCATATAATGATAATGAAATCACAGCTATCAAGCATTCATTTAATGCCGGTAATTATTAATTAATCATAAATGTTGTTTTTATAATAAAATAGCATATAATAAAGAAATACAAATTTATATCATAGTTTCATGGAGGGGGAGGAGAAATTATGAGGTATTTTATAATATGGAAGAAAAACAATTGTCTTCTACACTTCAACAAAAATCTAAAACTGCATTAGCATTCAACGCTAACAAAGCTTTAGTGATATTAATCAACAAGAAATTTTGGCAGGGGATTTCAGGCCCAATTTTTGCCTATGCTTTTAGCGCCGTCTTCGTTGGGATATTCGGCTACATCATGTTAGCCAGCGGTAACGTTGTTACCTTTAAACAATCACTTGCTGGTGTTATTGCATTGCAAGTGATGAGCGTTGGGATTAACTCCACACCACAAGCTTTAAATGAATTTAAAACATCAGTTCTATTAAAGCGGATTGGGGCCACCCCAATCAAACCCTGGATGTTCGTTGTAACCACAGCACTTTATTATGCGTTCATTATGTTCACTGTAGCATTATGAATGTTGCTATGAATTGTGATCTGATTTGGTGCTTATAAGGTAAGTAAGGAAAATGGGATGGGATGAGAAGGAGCTCTAGGCACAGTGCCAACCGGGCCTGCAACTCAAATTTATCATAACCTTTTTCAAGTTATCTTTAATAGTCATAATGATATTTATTCATTGCCGATGCCTAATCATCAACCGAATATTGGTGTTGGCAATCCAACAATAGCATGAGGCGGATTCTTTTTATCAATTATTTATACTGACATCGTTGCCATCTTTATTGGTGTTGCAGTCGTCTCACTGACTAAAAGTGCGGGACGCGTTCAAGCAATTAGTATGCCAATCTTCTTTTTATCAATGTTTTTAAGTGGGCAATTATTTCCCATGTCAACCATTTGTCAAAACGAAGTTTTAAATGGGATATCATATATCACGCCGTTTAGATACACGACTGGTTTAATCCAAATGTCATGGTCAGGATCAAACATCTTTGATATGACCCAAGCTTTTAGCCAGCACGTCGCATCTGGGGCGATGGTAACGGTTTATAAAATAGCTGATTTATGATTGAATTTCTTTATGCCATTCTTATTTGTTGGTTTATCAATATTCACATCAATTAAATTCTTTAAATGGAATGCTAGATAGGAGCAAATTATGAAAGAAACAACTACAACTTCAAACACAACTAAAAAACCCAAAATTGCTATTTTTAAAAAAATGATAAGCGACGATCAATTGCCACCAAAAGCAACTATTAAAATGCGGTTAGCGCAATCAGAAGAAAAATTAAATCTACCAACTCATTTTAGTGATCCTCGTGAAGGTAAGACTGCAATGATTAAAATTGAACACTTAACTAAAGGGTTCGGTAAAGGTAAGAAACATTTTCTAGCTGTTGATGATTTAAACTTAATAATTAATCAAGGTGAAAATTTAGCCTTTTTAGGTGCTAATGGCGCTGGTAAAACAACAACCGTCGAAATTGTTGCTGGGATTAGTAAACCCGATAAAGGAACAATTGAATATTTATATGAATATCGAAATAGTTTCCACGAAGGATTAGGAATCCAATTCCAAGATTCTTCATACCCGTCAGGTTTAAAAGTTAAGAACGTTATTGATTTTATGCTTAACGTTTATGATGTAAAAATGACTGAAGCTGAAAAAATTGATATTGTTGAAGCTTTTGATTTAAAAGAGTTATACAACCGTAGCGCTAATAGCTTATCGGGCGGCCAACAACAACGTTTAAATGTTTTGTTAGCTTTGATTCATAAGCCAAAGATAATCTTCTTAGATGAGTTATCTACCGGTTTAGATATCAGTGTTCGAGCCGAAATCAAAACATTCATTAAAGAATATACAAAAGCGAATAACATTACAATCGTTTTAGTTAGTCATGATATTGAAGAAGTCGCATTATTATGTGACCGAATTGTCATCATGCAAAAAGGTGTTAAAAAAATTGACCTTTATAATGACGATGCTATCAAACAATTTGGCAGTATTCAAAAGTTAATTGAAACTTATATTTAAAACAAAATTTTAATATTAACCATTCCCTTATTAGTAGACTAGAAGATCTATTAATAAGGGGATGGTTTTTTATTTTATGTTTTCTAGTTTCTTTTATAAGTTGCTAGTGGTCACATTATTAATAATTCTAAAAGTTGGTATTGGTGTTTTTTTTGACCCTTAATTCAATAAGCTTTTTAAGTGACTTTTCAATTTTTTTGATTTCAATATATTTTTAACTTCCAGTGTCAAGTTTAATTTTGCCATATCAAACTTCGTCATTTTCATTAATTTATGATGGGATAATATTATTAAGGATTGCTCGTCCCTGCCAAAAAAGGTTCTAAGTAAGGATTGTTATTTGGTTTATTTAACCGATGCTGTATATATTATTGATGGTACCTTATATTTATGATCTTGATTAACCTATCCGTATATTAATTAATAAATATATAAAAACTAAGGCTTAATTATTTTTTGAATTTTTATATAAGGACTTGAATATTCTATCGCTAGTGGACTAGAGGACCTATTATTAAGGAGTAGTAGTTTTTATGTTAAAATTAAAAATAAAATAAGTTATTCAACCTATGCAAAAGACTTGAAGGTTAGTAAATACGAGAATATCATACATATGTACATATAATTATTTATATGTATTGAAAATGATTCGCGATTTCTACAAAAACCTTAATTTTGCTAAACCGAGATTAGTCACGCTGTTGCGAATGACGATTTATTTGATGTTAATTTAAAAAATTATTATCAAATTTAATGAACGAAGATTAAAAAAAGAATTACTAAAAGCAATTGCTATATTTCTCGTTTATCATATTTATAATCAACCATTATTTGATCGTCGTGTTGTAGAAATTTAAATCTTATTAAATAAAAACTTCAAAAGAGGAAAACAAAATGAAAACAAAAAAACAAAAATTAATCATGAAATTATTTCTTATGGGCGCTGCCTTATCGTTCGTAGGAATCCCGACAGTCGCTGTTTTGACTTCTTGTAGTAATGGCGATTCAAAACCTGTCCCAAAAGTTACTTTCACCACAACTTTAACATATGATGCGAATGCATTAAATGGTGATTCACAAACAGGTAAAGGAGCTTATATTGTTCCTTTAACCGATCAAGCTAAAATAGCTAGTTGTGATGAATTAACTATAGCTGGACCAACAGCTGAAACACTTGGAAATAATACTCCAATATTCCAAGCACCTAATTGGTTGCAACAAGATGACAAAGGTAAAGCAGTCGATACATATAAACAAATTACAAAAATCACTTTAGACCTAGGAGCAATAACTAGCGTATGAAATACAAATAAAGATTTAGGTATGGGAGTAATTTCTATACCTTCAGGTGTCTCTCAAGTGACAGTTAAAACAAAGAAATTAGAATTCCTTATTATTTATGGTGCCAAAACTAATGCCAAATTAAAAGTCGATTTAACACAAGCGCTTTTAATGCATGGATTTGGAGTAGATGACTGTCCTAATTATGTCGGAACAAATACAACTTTAAATACTGAGATATGAGCTTTAGATGTGAATGGTGGAACTTTTGAAACGTGAGATGTATCCAAGAATACTAAATTGCAGGAATTAAGTTTTAAAAACTGTCCAAACTTACAATCATTAGACTTGACAAAAAATGTCGATCTAGTTAGTATGTCTCTAGATAAATCAACTAGTTTAAAAAGCTTAACCTTACCATCAATTCCTGCCACGACTGACGTCACTTTAGATGTAAGCGGTTGCAGTAGTTTGACGGAGATAACAAATATAAAGCATATCACTGTACCAAGTGATAGCACATTAACAATTACTTACGACAGTAATACATCGCAATCGCTTGATACAACAACAAATTACGGCAATAATATCACATTCGTGAAAGCTTCGTAATCACAATAAGGTTGCTTACAAACTAAATTATAAATGTAATCAAAGGACATATCGAGATTAATAATATAGCTAAATCAAATATATTTAGCCAATTTATTTTACCAGATGTGATTCAAAACTAATTGAATTTTATACTTAAAACAAATTTCAATAATTAACCACTCCCATACCTGTAGACTAGATGATCTATTGATAAAGGGAATGGTTTTTTTATATTTAAAAATTATTAAGAAATAAATTCTCAATAAGATATTATTTGTATGATTTTGTTAATCATAATCAATATCAAAATAAGTTATTCAATCTATGCAAAAGACTTGAAGATTAGCGAGTGCGAGAATATTATATATAGGTATATATAAATTAATTATATGTATTAAAATGATTCCCGATTTTTATACAAACCTTAATTTTGCTAAACCGAGATTAGTCATGCTGTTGCAAATGACGATTTATTTGATGTTAATTGAAAAAATTATTATCAATTTTAATGAACGAAGATTAGAAAAAGAATTGCTAAAAGCAATTGTTATATTTCTCGTTTATCATATTTATAATCAACCATTATTTGATCATCGTTATAAAATCTCATTAATTAAATGATTCAAAAGAGGAAAACAAAATGAAAACAAACAAAAAATTAATCCTTAAATTATGTCTTATAGGCGCCACCTTATCGTTCATAAGTATTCCAACAGTTGCTATTTTAACTTCTTGTAGTTCGAAGCCCGCACCCAAACCAGCACCTAAACCTATTCCAAAAGTTACTTTTACGACAACTTTGATATATAACAAGGATGCAATAAATGATCCGGCAGGAGATAAAGGGGCTTATATTGTTCCTTTAGCTGATAAAACTAAAATTGCTAATTGTGATGAATTAACTATCGCTGGACCAACGGTTAAAACGGTTGGACAAAATCTAATATTCCAAGCACCCAATTGATTGCAACAGGATGCAACTGGTAAGAAAGTTGATACATACAAAAGAATTACAAAAATAAATTTAAATTTCGGGGCAATAAGCTCCATATGAAATACACTGAAGGACGTCGGTGGTCCTGGGGCACTTTTTATACCTTCTGGTGTTTCTCAAATGATAGTTAAAACAAAAAAAATTGACTGACTATTTATCAATGGTAGCGGAACTAAGGCTAAGTTAAAAATTGATTTAAAACAAGCGCTTTCAATTGGAACATTTGCTGTAAATGGCTCTCCTAATTATTGTGGAACAGATACTACTTTAAATACTAATATAGATAGAATACTAGTGATTGGTGGAACTTTTAAAACGTGAAATGTATCTAAGAATCTTCAACTAGAACATTTAGCTTTGATAAAAAATACAAATTTACAAATCTTAAACTTAACAAAAAATATTAATATGGCTAATTTTCAAGCTACCGATGACCCAGCTCTTAAAACATTAGATTTTATAAATTGTGCCCTTGTAAATGATATCGATTTAAATAATTCAACCAGCTTGAATAGTATAATTTTACCATTGAAAGATACTAGTCCAAATCCTACTTTAGATATATCAGGCTGTAGTAGTTTGAAGACTATAAAAAATATAAACAAAATTCAAACTGTTGGTAAATTACATATTACTTATAACGAAAATTCTGTATTTGATCGCAACACTGTTACTAACACGAATATTAAATGAGAGCCGGCGTAATAAAACTGCATACAAACTAAATTACAAATTGTAATCAAAGAAATATCTAGATTAATAATAAGTCTTACATATTGTTTTGGTTAGTCATTCATCATTGGTTCTATTCGATTGTGTCATTAATATTTAGATATTAAAAAAGTTGCTTTGTTTGTCTTAAAAATAAACCAAATCCCGTACTTGTTATTCTTTGTTAGAAAACTATTTTAGGATTATGTTTTTTTAGATATATTCTTTAACTAATGCTAAAGACTTGAATCAATGATTATATGGAATTATAATATATAAATATATTATAATTCATGTATTTAAAATAAATTCAAAAATTTAAATGCATTAATAGTTTGGTATATGTAAAAGAGGAAACTAAAATGAAAAAATTTAATAAAAAATTAATTACTAAGATATGTCTCGCTAGTGCCGCATTATCTTTAGTCAGCATTCCAACGATTGCTGTGCTAACTTCTTGTAGCAGCATTGATCCCGAACTAATTCCCTACACTACAACTTTAACATACGATAAAGATGCGGTTTATGATTCGTTCGGTCATAAAGGAGCGTACGTTATTCCTTCAGAAGATAAAGCTAAAATAGCTAATTGTAATGACTTGAATATTGTTGGACCAACTACTGAAGTTAAAGGAAACAATTTAGTATTTCAAACTCCAGATTGATTGGCAATGGATAATAACTCCAAAAGAGTAAGTACATACAATGGGATTAAAAAAATTACCTTAGATTATGGACTGATAAGTAGTACGTGAAGTACAACAAAGATGGGAATTGCTAATTGATTTTATATACCTACCGGAGTTAAGCAAGTAATTGTTAAATCAAATACACTTAAAGCTCTTACGATTAACGGTCTTGGGACACTGGCTAAATTGAAGGTTGACGTCTCACAAGCATTATCCTTAGAAACTTTTGGAGTATTATTTTGCCTTGATTACCAACCAACGGATTTATCATTAAATACAAAATTAACTAAAATATTAATCACAGGTACCATAGGATCATTTGACTCTTGAGATTTATCAAATAATATAAATTTAAAAGATTTGAAATTATTAGGTTGTACAAATTTGAAATCAATTGATTTGTCTAAAAATACTAATTTAACTACCTTTGCAGCCAGCGGTGATATATTAATTAAATCTTTGGATTTTACAAATAACAATAAAATTAATGTGATTTTTTTAGATAAATCCATTAGTTTAAGTAGCGTCACTTTACCGTCAACACTACCTAAACCAGCCTTGCTTTTATCGATTGGTGGTTGTAAAAGTTTAAAAGATATAAAAAACATCAAGTATGCTATCGTGATAGCATACGATGTAAATAGTGCTTTCAATCCTTCAACCACAAGCAATAAAAATATTACATGATCCAAGGACTAAGTTAATATCATTGATACATGATGATTAACCTTAAAAGATAAAATCAGGAAGCATTGCATTTAGTTAATTAAAATAGTCGTTTTTAGGCTTTCTTAGCAATATATTTTGGGTCTAATTATGTAATGGAAGTGATTTATTACTAAATTATGGCTTTTTTTTCTATAATATATATATAATTTGATAAACCTTAATATAACAAATAAGGTATACGAAAGGAACAGTATGCAAACAATTGATACAAAACAATTATGAGAAGAATATGAAAAACTATCAGGGGATGTTTGTCTGGTAGGTTGAATTAGATCAAACCGGGATAGTGGAACAATTGGTTTTATATCATTTAACGATGGTTCATCTTTAAAACCAATTCAGATTGTTTATAAAAGCCAAACTACAAAAGGTTTTGATGAAGCTAAAAGTGCTCGCACGAGCGCCGCTGTGTTAATCATTGGGGAATTAAAACTTACCCCAAAGGGGAAGCAACCATTTGAAATCGCAGCTAAGCAAATTAAGCTACTAAAACAATCTGATGAAAATTATCCATTACAAAAGAAAAAACATAGTAATGAATACTTAAGAACGATAAGTCACTTAAGACCACGAACGAATTTATTTTCAGCAACAATGAAAGTCCGTAGTCAATTAGCATTCGCAGTTCATCAATTTTTTAATGAAAATAACTTTGTTTGAGTATCGACACCAATCCTAACAGGCAACGATGCTGAAGGTGCTGGAGAAAACTTTAAGTTGGCTAAAATGAATGATACTGAATTCTTTAATAAACCAACATCATTAACCGTGACTGGTCAATTACATGCTGAAGCATATGCACAAGCATTTAAGAAGGTATATACATTTGGACCAACCTTTAGAGCTGAAAAAAGTCATACTAACCGTCACATGGCAGAATTTTGAATGATTGAACCGGAAATTGCGTTTGCTGACATTAACCAAATTATGTCAATCATGGAAGTAATGTTAAAAGCAATTATTGAAAATTATTTTGAACATTGTAAAGAAGAGATTGATTTTTTTAATACTTGAATCGATAAAGAAAGTAAAGCGCGAATTGAAGCGTTGCTTAAAGCTAATTTCCAAAGAATGGAATATCGTGATGCCATCGTTAAATTAACTGAGGTTGTTAAGAAAGGTCACAAGTTTGAAGATAACAATATTAAATTCGGAATGGATTTAGCATCAGAACATGAACGTTATTTATGTGAAGAAGTTGTCAAGGGTCCTTTATTCTTATATAATTATCCTAAGGATATTAAAGCTTTTTATATGAAAGCAAACAGTGATGGCGAAACGGTTGCAGCAGTCGATTTGTTAGTTCCAGGGGTTGGCGAATTAGCCGGCGGAAGTCAACGGGAAGAAAGTTATGAAAAACTATTGAAACGTTGTCAGGAATTAGATATTGATACTGAACAATTAGCTTGATATATAGATTTACGAAAGTATGGCTATTATCAATCATCAGGTTTCGGCTTAGGGTTTGAACGTTTAATTATGTACATTACGGGAATAACTAACATTAGAGATGTTATTCCTTTCCCAAGAAATCATGGAAATCTATTATTTTAGGAGTTAACAATGGAATCAAGTAATTATAAAAAAAATCAACGCGACGAGAAAAAAGCAGTTAGTAAAATTGCAACTTTAAATCGTAAAAAAACAAATAATGCGATGGCAAATATACCAAACGCTTTAACAATTGCAAGAATCATTATGGTACCACTTGTGGTTATTTTAATGTTAGTTCAATTTGATATCGGTAACGCTAGTGTTGGCCAAATTCAATATTTATATCGGTTTACAATCAGTAGCAATATAATTGTGACTGTTCATTTCAATATGCTATTAGCCGCCATTTTTTTCATCATCGCATGTTTCACAGATTTGATTGATGGAATAATCGCCAGAAAATATGACTGTGTAACTGAGTTTGGTAAAATTTGAGATCCAATTGCTGATAAAGCATTAATTAATTCAGTTTTAATCGTGATGGCAACCGGCCCACTAAATGCTAATAATGGTGCTTTCTTACCACCGTGAATTCCGATTCTATTTATCTTAAGAGATATTATGGTTAACGCTTCAAGAATGAGTGCTGCAAAACAAAATATCGATGTCTCAGCAAATGTTTGAGGCAAAATTAAAACAGTTTTAGAAATGATAGGCATCATCGTTATTTTCTTTGTTGGTGCACCTTATGTTATTGAAGGAAACATGTCACCAGTTTGTTCGGCATACTATTGATATGGAATTCAAGAGATTGTTCTATACTTCGCTTTAATCGCTTCTTTCTGATCAGCTATTAGATATATGGTTGATATGAAATATCAAATCGTTAACCGTGACCAAAGATATTAATCAAGGTAAGAAAATATGTATAATTCTAAATTAGACATTAAACATACTCAAGTTGCAATTAAAAAAGTTAAGGATTGTTTTCAAGAAACCTTGGCTAATGAATTAAAACTAATGCGAGTTTCTTCACCGCTTTTTGTTGAGAGTAGTTCGGGTTTAAATGATTCTTTGAACGGAATTGAAAGACCGATTATTTTCAATCCTAAAACTTATAATAAGGAATTGCAAATCATTCATTCTTTAGCTAAATGAAAACGTTTTGCTTTAAGCAAATACGAGATTCATGAAGGGGTTGGAATATACGCTGATATGAATGCAATCCGTCGTGATGAAATCTTAGATGCAACCCATTCAATTTACGTTGACCAATGAGATTGAGAAGTTGCCATCAACAATAGTGAAAGAAATTTAAACTACCTTCACGAAATAGTTAAAAAAATATATATGACCTTTCGTGTTACTGAAAAGTATATTAATACTTTTTATAACAACTTAAATCAAAAATTACCAGCTAATGTTTATTTTATTAGCAGTCAAGAATTAGAAGACATGTATCCTGAGTTGGATGCACCAAGCCGTGAACTAGCAATTGTTAAAGATAAGAAAGCTGTTTTCATTAGTGGGATTGGTCATAATTTAAAATCAGGTCAACCACACGATGGCCGGGCGCCAGATTATGATGATTGAAATTTGAATGGAGATTTAATCTTTTATCATCAACCATTAGATTGTGCGCTTGAAATGTCTTCAATGGGAATCAGGGTAAATCAAGAATCATTATTAAAACAACTAGCGATTAAAAAAATAGCTAAAAAGGATTTTTCACCTTATCATCAATCTATTATCAATGATGAACTACCTTTAAGTATTGGTGGCGGGATTGGACAAAGCAGAATTTGTATGTTCTTTTTAGAAAAGAAACATATTGGCGAAGTTCAAAGTAGTGTTTGATCAGATGAAGAATTAGCATCGTCTAAAAAAGAAAACATCTACTTATTATAGAAAATTAAAAACTAACAACAAACCACTGCAATTAGCGTCTTGTTGTTAGTTTTTTTATCGATGCTTTATTTAATTGCTTCCTTTGCAATTTTTAAAGCTTCACTTAATATTTCGAACGAATTATTAAATTCTTTTTGTTCACTTGGTGTTAAAGGAATTTCAATGATTTGATTAATCCCATCAATACCAATTGTTACTGGTACGCCCATGTAAATGTCGTTTACCTTAAATTGGTGATCTAAATATGCTGAAACCACATAGACTGCATTTGTATTTCGAAGCACTGCTTCAGTAATTTGGGCGCACGCTTCACCGATTCCATAATATGTTGAACCTTGCGCTTTCAAAATTTCATAACCACGCATGTGAACATCCTTAACCATTTGCTTGATATCATCATTTGTTAATTTCTTTTCTTTAATGTAATCAGTTAATGGTTTACCAGCAATATTAGCTGTGCTCAAGGGAAACATTGAACTGTCCCCGTGTTCACCGAGCATTTGCGCATTAATTGATTCTGGCGCAATATTTAATTTATCAGATAACATTCGGGTTAAACGACCCGTGTCAATTGCGGTTCCTGAACCGATTACAAGGTTCTTATCAAACCCAGTTACCTTTTGATAAACGTAACTTAAAACATCAACTGGATTAGAAGCGATGATCGTTACCCCACTAAAACCAGATGCCTTAACTTGTTTGGCAATACCCGCAATAATTTGCGCATTTTGGCCAACTCTTTTTAATCTTGTTTCACCAACTTTTTGTGATGTTCCAGCGGTGATTGTGATAACGTCATAATTTTTTAAGTCACCATATTTAATTTTATTGATATGAAATGGGAAAGTGTTAGCTTGACTTCCGTCTTGATAATCCATCACCCGGCCATCCACTAATGTTTCGTTTAAATCAATCATTCCATACTGTGATGCTAGATTATGGTTAATGGCAGCATACATATAAGCGGCCCCAACAGCTCCTGCGCCAATTAAGGCAATGCTGCGTTCTTTTAGTTTGTTCATAAAATATCTCCTTAAATAAACTATTAAATGTTTGCTAAATATTATGATGCATTATTTTTCAAACCACTAATGGCAAGCATTTATATTTTAGATTATAGCACTACATCAATTTGGTAGTGCTAATCCACACCATTTAGCGATGGTGCATTCATAATTGACTTCTTATGATTAATAAATTAGTCAAGATTAAGTTTAATTTACATTAAATTCACTAATTAAATTAATGGCTTGCTCAAAATCAATATATAATTATAACTAATTATAATGATTTAAACATTAACCTAAAAAGGAGAATTGAAATGTATAAATTTAAAGCATATATTAATGGCTCGTTTATTGACAAACCAGAAACCATCACCATTAATAACCCAACGACTAATAAACCAGCGGGAACGATTCCAGCATTAAAAGCGGTCGATATTGACAAAGCTTTTCAAGCCGCTCGCATAGCGTTTTCTGGCTGAGCAGATATGGACTATAAAAAACGAATTAAGTATATTGAAAAGTTTCGAGATCTTGTTTTAAAAAATCAAAATGAATTAGCAAAAATTATTATGACTGAAATTGCTAAGAATGAAATCGAATCAGTTTCAGAAGTACTTCGGAGTGTTGATTATATTAATGGCACCATTAAAGCCTACCGAGAAATGATGCATAACCCAATTGTCTATGATTCAAGTTATCATGGTGCTGAAGGCAAAGTGGCGACTTATTTAAGAGTTCCACTAGGTGTTGTTTTAGCGATTTCACCTTTTAATTATCCAATCAATTTATTATTAACCAAAATTGTGCCAGCTTTAATCGTTGGTAATAGTGTGGTTTATAAATCAGCGACGCAAGGGTCATTGTTAGGCGGCCGCATTGCTGAACTATTAAATGAAGCAAACTTACCCAACGGAGTAATTAATTATGTGACAGGCCGGGGTCGCGACATCGGCGATATATTAGTGGCCCATGAAAATATTTCAATGATCACCTTTACTGGTGGTACAACCGTTGGTGAAAACATCTCTAAAAATAGTAAGATGATTCCATTGGTTTTAGAGCTAGGCGGTAAAGATCCAGCTTTAGTTTTAAGCGATTGTGATTTAAAACTAACAGCGCAACGGATTACCAAGGGGGCCTTTGGCTTCAATGGGCAACGTTGTACAGCGATTAAACGAGTTATTGTGCAAGATGACATTGCTAATGAATTAGTCGCTTTAATCACTAAAGATGTAAAAGCTTTAACAGTTGGTAAACCAAGTGATAACGCTAACATTACACCATTGATTGATATTAAGACAAAAGATTATAATTTAGCTCTAACTAAAGATGCGATGGATAAAGGGGCTGTTTTAACGACCCAAATTAAATCACAAGACAATTTGTTGTGACCGATTGTTTTAGATTATGTAACGACCGCCATGGACGTGGCATGAGAAGAACCGTTTGGTCCAATCCTGCCAATCATCCGTTTTAAGGAAATTGATGAAGCGATCAGCATTATTAATGATTCTCAATATGGATTACAAGCAAGCATCTTCAGTGAAAACATCAATTATGCAAGAACGTTAGCAACAAAAATTGAAGCAGGAACCATTAATATTAACCGCGCACCAAGCCGGGGACCAGATATTTTGCCCTTTTTAGGTGTTAAATCTTCTGGTTTTGGAACCCAAGGAATTAAGGATGCAATCTATTCAATGACTACACTTCGCGGGATTATTACCAACCAATAGATAACATTAATTAGGCGTCAAAATTAAATAAATATAAATTTTATGACAAAAAGCATTGTTTATCATATAATAAGATTGATAGTTTTACTAAATCTTTTTAATTAATGATAATATTTATATCTCATAATAATTTTTTAGTACAATATCTTTATAACCTTAGGAGGCAATATGTCAAAAATTAATTTTCTACCTTTGGGTGGAATGGATGAAAGAGGAAAAAATTGTTACGTCTTAGAAGTAGATAATAATATCTATATCTTTAATGCCGGTGTAACAACTCCGCCATCAGTATTATTAGGGATTAAGCAAGCAGTCGCTGACTTTTCATACCTAGAAAAAAACAAATCAAAAATTCAAGGAATTTTTATTGGTGAACCATCATTCATGAATATCGGTGGGCTACACTTTTTATTAACTAAAATTGGAACACATACACCAATTTTTACTAGTTTAGTTGGAAAGGTAATAATCGAAACTTACTTTGAAAAAAGATTTCGTAACATTAACATCAAACCAAATCTTGTAATCTTAAAAGAATTAGAAAAAAGTAAAATCGGTAATTTTGAAATTACTCCTTTTAAAATCTTTAACTCGTTACCATCTAGTTTCGGATGAGTTGTGCACACCCCGGATGGCGGCATTGTTTATGCTGATAACTTCATTGTAAGTTATGATCGTAACAAAACATTTGAATCACAACTTCATTTAGTCAATCAAATCACAAATAATAAAACCTTATTATTACTAGCGCCAGCTGGTCAAGCTGGTAATGTTCATGGTTACACAGCGCCCCAACATAAAAGTAAAGACTTTTATGAACGCATGATTTCTAACAGCGATGGTCGAATCATTATCGCATGTTATGATTATGATGCTTATACCATTCTAACTTTAGCGCAAGTCGCTAAACAACACCAACGCCCTTTTATTATCTATAGCAATACTTTTATTAACACTTTCACTTTATTGAACCGTAATAAAATGTTCAGTAATAAGAATTTAATCACTTTACCATTAAGTGAAATTAGTAAATCTAAAAATGCAATCGTGATTATCACCGGTACCAAAGATCAATTATTTCATAAAGTTCAACGAATTGTTGATGGTGAAGATGATAAAGTCCAATTTAGACAAGGTGATACATTTATTCTAGGAACTACTTTAGTGCCTGGTTATGAAGGTTATGCTGCTCGTCTACTTGATGGCGTTAGCCGTCATGACGTTCGCTTAGAAAAATTGCCAAAAACAATTTTACCTCTAATCCCTAGTGCTGAAGATTTAAAAATGTTCGTGGGAACAGTTAATCCTAAATATGTTATTCCAACATCAGGTTTATATAAAGCATTAATCCAATCAGAAGATGCAATGATTCAAGCTAACATTCGTAAATCACAAATCATGGTCTTAGGAAATGGTGAAATGATCACCATTAATAATGGTGAAATGAATAAAAAACCAATTACAATAAAATTAGATGAAAAATACATCGGGGCACAAGGTGCTTTAGATGTTGGTGCTTCAATTTTATATGAACGTAATCAAATGGCTGAAAGTGGAATTGTTACTTTAACAGTTTTATATAACCCAAAGGAAAGAAAATTCTATAATTTTAAAATCAATAAAATTGGTGTTATTAATGATAACGAACAAAATCCAAAATTAACATCTAACATCATCGAACGTTTAGAAAACGAATTAGCCGATTTAGCTGTCTATGATAGCAAAAAGAATCGTTTAGACATTCGTGAAACTAAAATCATCGTTAAAAAAATGATCGCTAAATATTTTGAAAAATCGACTGGTAAACGACCTTTAGTTTTACCGACAATTGTAGAGATTAGAAATTAATTTTAAAAGGAGTTATATATGCCGTTCGGATGAATTAAAAAAGAAGACACTAAAGAGCAAATAATTACCGAGCAAACGGTTACTAAGAAATTAGATTTAGCAGCTTCAGGAGTTGGGATTGAACCACCAATTGTCAAACAGAAATCTTTTAAAAATAGCTTTAAAAAGAATTATAATATTTATTACATGATTGGAATTTCGATTGTTTTTTTATTTCTAATTCTTTCGTTAGCTCGCGTTCCGCATTTTGGTGATTATATCGATTCGACAATCTTTGACTTTATTTTTGGATGAACTAAATTTATTATTTACGCATTCCTTCTATTTGCTTGCATCTTGTATTTTATTCCTAAATTAAGAATGTTTTTATGAACTAAAAGAAAACTATTCGGAGCGATTTTCTTAACCTTAGGCTTTTCTTGAATTCTAGGAGCTAGCTTTGGGATTGATCATTATGGGATTGGTAGTACCGATTTTATGGCTTATTTAAATGATTATTTTAACCACTTCAAAGAAGTTATGTGACCCGCAACATGTGAGCATTATAATTATATTGACGTTCGGATTGATGGTGGTTTTATTGGAATTTTAGGAATCGCGATTTTTTCAGCCTTTACTTTACCTTTAATCATTATTGTTGGTGCAATAGTAATGATCATAGCAGTTTCATTGTATATTCGTAAATCACGAAATGCAAAAACAACCGCTTGATTCAAAGCTAAATTAATTCATCTATTAGGTGGGATTACTAGCCTTGAAGAGCGAGACATTAAAGAAGAATCAATTACGGTTCAAGGTGAACGCGATGTTCATCAACCGAGCATTAGAGAAATGACCCGTGCTGTTATGGGACATCAACAACATAATTTTAAATTTAAAAATTATTATCACTATCTAGAAAAGTATGACTTTGAAAATAAGGATAACTTCCCGCACTTAAATGCTTTAAGTAATGAATCGAGCGATATTATTTTTGAAAGCAAGAAAACCTTAGACTCACTAAAATTTAGTTTAAACAACTTCTTTAAGTACATTCACGTTGATGCTGAATATAAGAAATCAGAAATCCTTTTTTCTTCGATTAGTATTAGTTATGAATTAAAGGATGATGAAGCTTACAGTTTGATTAATCAAGACCAAGCTTCATTAGCTAATTGTTTAAATAGTAAAAAGTTCCATGCAAAATATAAGAACCGTTTATTGTACTTAGAAATCCCCACTGAACACGCCGCTAAAATTAGTTTACGCGATGTACTACAAGATATTGGATATGATAACCCGTTATCACTAGCGATTGGTAAAACAATTGATCGAATTCCAATCTTCCTTAATATGGTTAGTAGTAAAAATGTGATGATTCAAGGGGGCGCAGGGTCTGGTCGAATTATGTTATTAAGTGTTTTAACAGTTTCAGCTTTATTCTTAAATAGTCCTGAACATTTAAAACTATATATGTTTGATACCACCAACCGAAGCTTATCGAAATTTTTTGAAACCAAGCACTCTGTTGTTAGAAGACGTTTAAACCGTGGCGAAATCATTGATCAACTAAAACAATTGGCCAGCGAGTTAGATGCTGAAACAATTAAATTGAAAAACACTAATTGTAAAACAATCTATGATTACAACACTAAAGTTGCAAACCCAAAACATATTCCAACACGATTAATTGTTATTAATGACATTAATGATTTATTAGAAGAAAATAATGATGAATTTACAGCGTTAATAGAAAATCTATTACATCGTAGTGGTAGCAATGGTTTATGTGTTGTCTTAAGTTCAGCAACAACCAATGTCGCAACCATTAAGTTTAATAGCATGATGAACAACGTTATTGCTTTAAAGGTTGCTACCAATGCTGATAGTAAGTTATTGTTCAATCAGTCAGGCGCTGAATGATTGAACGGTAACGGAGATATGTATATTCAAAATGCAAAAGTTAAAGGTAATTTAATTAGAGCTCATTGTCCTTTCACAAGTAATAACGAAATAAGTCATATCATTGACATTATCAACGAAGCTAGCTTTAAAGTAGCAGAAGGTTCAGACTCATATGAAAACAATTTCAATTAAGGAATTAGAACAATTAGTTAAGACAACTAAAAAACCGTTGTTTGTTAAATTCTACACGCCATGATGTGGCGTTTGTAAAGCTAACGCTCCGATGTTAGCTCCGCTATTAGACAAATATAGTAAACAAATTGATATGTATCAAATTGACGTTGATCAAGAATCATTATGATCTGAAGACGGCAATCAAAAATATGCCATCAAATTGGTACCAACTTATCAAATATATAATAATCAAGAAATCGTTTTTAACCATAACAATTTCTTAGCTAATGAAATTTTAGAAGTAGCCTTTAAAAAGGTAATTTAACCACTCATTATAAATAAAAGTAACGAATTTAAATTCGTTACTTTTATTTATAATATTTAATTTAACTGACGCTTTTATTTAAATCATAGATTTTTTTATAACCCAATAAAATCGCATCATAATTCAATTCAACATTAGGAATTTTTACTAATTCCCCATCACCGCCTGAAACAACAACCTTATGAATGGTTTTTGTTTCATTGATGTGGTTATAGATGTTTTTGACATAACCATCAATAATATGGTGGTACCCAGCGGTAATGGCATCATTAGTGTTCTTGCCATAATTAATTGCTTGGTAAGATTTATCTCACGATTTTAATTGATTAGCATTATTAACCAGTTGTTGGAATCCAAAGTTAGCTCCTGGCGCAATACTAACGCCGACTAACGCATTTCCTTCAATAAACATGCCAACCATTGCGGTTCCTAAAGAGAACGCTAAGACGTTCTTATTTTTTTGATAACTATAAGAACTTAAAGCAATGATGTCGGTTCCTACCTTTTCAGGGTATTGAGTTTTAATTTCGATTGGTAATCTAACCTTACTAGTGATTAAAAAAACCTTCATCTCAAAAATCCATTCAAGCACATGGATCATTAAATCATTTAAATCAGGAACAACTGAACCTAAAGCGATACCATCAATTTTATCAATCCCTAATTTACTATTAATTAAAATTTTAAGCTCACGATCAAGATAATTTAATTTGGTTTTAATTTTAATTTTTTTAAGAACTTGATTACCTTGAATATAAGCCATCTTAATAAATGTGTTGCCTACATCGACAACAAGAATAATGTTATTTTTCATGAATATGTTTTGCTATCAGAATAGCTAACTCCTCTTTTTGACAAGTAAATGGAATATCTGAATCATTTGTAATTAGATAACCACTCGTAGTATCGCTTGCTAATGATGTTTGATTATTAGCAACCAATAAATCAACGTTCTTGTTTTGCTTTTTAGCTTTAGCGTTTGTTAAAAGATTATTACTTTCAAGTGCAAAACCAACATAAAATTTACTTGGATATTGAATGGTCAACATTTTTAAGATGTCAATTCCTTGATGATATTCAAACTGATGTTTAATATCTTTTTTAATTTTACCATTTATTTTTTCAAATATGAAATCACTGACCGCAATTGCTGAAATAAAGATATCGTTATTCACGATTTCTCTGATTACTAATGTTTCGTATTCTTTGACAGTACTACAAGGCAGCACTTTTATATTATAGTTATTGGTTAATGGGATATTAGCTGAAATCACAGTAACGTCATATATAAACTGCAAAGCCTTAATTAAAGCAATCCCCATTTTACCGCTACTATTAGCTTCGACATATCTCACATCATCAAGGTAAACCCTAGTTTTACCCATCGCTAATAACAATTTAGTTTTATGGTTTTTATTAAGATAAAACGTAACATCATCAGGTTCAATAATATGCCCGATCCCTTTTGTCTTACAATAAAGATTGCCCTCTATAGGTCCGAGGAATCTTACACCTAGTTTTTGAAGTGAAATAATGTTGGCTTGATTAATCGGATTTAAATACATGGCTGAATTCATCGCAGGGCAAACAATTACTTTGTGTTGTAGAGCAACACTTAGAACTGTCGTAACTAAATCATCGGCGATACCATTTATGTATTTACCGATGACGTTGTATGTTGCTGGATAGATTAAAATTTGATCAGCTCAATTATTTAATTGAATATGAATTGGTTCTAGATCACTTGTAATTAGAGCGTTAGAAATGATATGTAAATCCTTAATAAGATTCATTTCATTTGCTTGCTTGGTTAAAATTATTTTAATATTATAAATTGAAGATAACTGATCAATTAACTTAGGTAGCCGCTTTAGAGCGATGCTACTGCTAGCTAATATTAATAGGTTTTTCATTTAGTTTGTTGTTTCGTTTGTTGCTTCGTTGTAGTATAAATTAATGTTTTTAAATTTAAGTCTACTGCCATCAATTTTCATTACATTAGTTGTTCTTATAGAAGGTTGGTGAACGTTTTTATATCTTCATGCTACATTGCTATCATCAACTGTTGAACTTCAGTTAGTTGTTCCACCTGAGTTATATTGAGTTGCTCTTGCTTGATGTTGGCTAATGTATTCTTGTTGGTCGAAGAATCGGTTGTGTCGTTCTAATAATTGACATAAACGAAGAAAATCATGATCTTTAATTAAAGGGTTTTGTTCTCCCATTTCGGCTAGGAAACCGGTAATGAAATGACTGATTTTAACTAATGTTTTTAATCGTTTTGATTGTTCATTAATTTTTTGTAAGATTTTATTTAACTCAACTTTTTCTAAACTAGTTTGTTGGATTGCATTTCTAGCTTCTTCAAGTTTAGAATTTGCATTATTAACATTTGCTCCATTTGTTGCTTCTGATAATGCCGCTTCTAATTCCTTAACATGTTGTCTTAAATTATTTAAATCTTCTTGATTAATTACAGATTTGTTTGCTAATTGAGTTTGTAATTCCGCAACTTGTTTTTTTAATTTATTTATTTCTTCGTTCTCATTTTGATTATCTTCATTCTCATATTGATTATCTTCGGGGCGATTATTAAGCATGTCAGTTAATTCATCGTTTGTTGTTTTAAGTGTAACGATTTCACCTTCTAATTTTTCAATCGCAGAATTATCTTTTCTGTTTTCTGTTTCCATTGCTAATTGATATTCTAAATCAGCGATTGTTTTAGTTAATTTTTCAACTTCGTTTTTATCGGTCTTAGACAATAAAAGTTTTTCTAATTCAGCAATTTTAAGTTTTAAGGCAGCAATGATATTCTTATTTTCTAATGATTCACCTTCAACTTGTTTGATTTTTTCATTGATTTCAGTAACAAGTTCTGGTGAAAAATCACGTTCTGTTCAATCAATCATACCACGGATAATGGTTGTGTTTTGAGGTATTTTACTACGATCAACATTATGCAAAAGATCTAGTTTTTTAAATGAAGTTTTGATCTTCTTTTTTTGTCCTGAATTTAAATTACCCGATTTAATTTCTTTTAATTCAGTCTCAACAGAATTAATCTCGTCCCTAATTCTAATACCTGATTCAGAAATTGGTTTGTGTTGTAATTTACGAGCAATCACCCTTCCACCGTTATCTTTTTTCATATTAGTGACGTCATTTATTCTAGAGATTTGCTCTGTCATAAGCTCGTTTAGTTTAGCTATATCGATTGAACCATCAGATTTAGTAGCTTCCTCAAAAGCGTTTTCTTTAGCTTCTAAAATTCAATTTAGCGCTTTATCACTAACGACTTGATACTTTACTTTTTTTTGATTTTCATCGTTTCCTTCCTGATCGATAATTTTGTTATTTTCGAATTTATTTTTTTCATCTGCCATGCTTGAATGTTCTCCTAATATAATGTGAATGTTTATAATAATATTATACTATGTAAGATAAAAGTACTTTGATAAAAAGGCAAGAATAAGCCAAATTTATTAAAAACACCTATTAAATCGGGTGAAACAAAAAAATATCAACCAATTTTTAATTTTTTATACAGAATATTGAAACCTTTTTAAATTTACTAAAAACACTATTAAATCATTCGAAAACGAATTTTATTTGTAGTTTAGATATAAGAAAAATAATAATTTGAAAAATTATTAGTAAAATATCAAATTATTGTTAAAAATACCTATTAAATCGGGCGAAAACGACTTATAATCACTTTCGAATAAGCATTAAATTAGATTTTAAAAGCAATTAATTTCTATAGTTACGCTCTAAAAATACATTAAATATTTTTTACTATACAATTATTTATATATAAGTGTTGCGCATGAAGGAACTAAAATTTTGCTATTCAAAGCACATTACTTAAGCTATTTATAAAATTTGCGGGGTATCCATATGACTGTGTTATGTATTAGCGGTAAAGCTAGTGGAAGTGAAGCTGAATTATTTCAGAATAATAAAAGTGTTTCAAAATTTTCTTTTGGGCAAGTTAATCTAATTAATGATTACTATTTGTCACAAATCAATATTGATAAAGTTTTAGATGAATACAAAAATTACGATATTGATTTAATTATTTTAGGGATTGAAGGAATTCATACGATTGTTAATCGTGGGACATCGCTATCGACCCACCTTGCTAAATTGCATGATGTAAAACATATTATTACATCACCGATTTGTTTGGCCCACATTGCTCATTTTGGGTTTGAAGATGGTTTGGTTGTTGAATTAACGGATTCAAGTATTAGAGCGACACATGAAAAAAATAAAATAAGGTTATATTCAGCCTATAACCGGATTGGGAGAAACTATTTAAGTTTTAATCGTTTAGGTTTTTTAACCTTAGATATCGCAACCTATTATGATGATTTCCAACCCAACCACCCCCTTTGCGTACAATTAGCAAAAAAATATAAATGTTCTCACCTACAAGGTGTGATGCATAAAATATACCGAGAAGCACCAGATATATTATCTGATATTGGGCGATGGGCAATGCAGCACTTAGAATTTGAAGAGTTAAAGAAAATTCTAGTTGATCAAGTTAAGTTATTTTGTGCTGATGTTAATCAACACGAAGAAAAGGATGTTACTTTTGTCGGCGAACTAAGTCGCGATAAAATAGTTCAAGAATTAATTTTAAAAGAACTTCCAAATAAGAATGTTAAATTTAGTTCAATTCACAACACTAAAGCTGGTTTGCAAGTTGAAAATCCTAAATTTGAACTTGAAAAATGAAATAAAATTTATAAACCCAAATAGTAATTAATTTTTATTAGTCAATGCTTCATTGCTGTTACTATCTAAAATAATTATAATGAAAAAAACTAGGTTCATCCCCTAGTTTTTTTCATTATTTTATAGCTTCAAATTCTAATGATATGTTATCAACTTATGCTTTTTATTTTTCTTATATTCCTTATAAATGAGTTTGGGATTTTTGGTTTTTAAAAAACTTGATAAGTTTCTAGAGTTACGACGTGTTTTCTCTAAATACTCAAACGTTAATTTAGCATCACTATAATTAACAATGTCCATCCCCTCACCACGTGAAGGCATTCGGTGCGATGTCTTCTTTTTATTGTAGTCACTAATTCAAACTCTTTTAGGGTTAGGATTTTTAATCCATTCACCTTCAATTTTAAAAAAATAATTTGATCCTTCTTTTCTAACTTCCATATTCCATATTCCCATTCTTTAGTAAATGATTAACAAACCCCAATACTAAGGTGTTGTAAGTTTCAAAGTCTTCAATCATACTGCAATGTCCCGCCCCTTCAATTGTGGCGATAGTTAATTTCTTATTATGACGAATAATATCTTGGTAATATTTTTTAGACAAATGGTAAGGAAAGATAGTGTCGTTGGTGCTGATGATAGCCAAAACCGGAATATCTATATTATCAAGGATATACTTGAGTTTAACATATAATTTAGGCTCAGCGATTGTTGCTCCAATTTTAATGTAGATTGACTTCCGTTCGAAGTAGCGATTAAATTCACTAATTATTTCGTCGCGGAGGGGACTCGTGTCTAAAACATGTTGATAATCATGGTAATTAGCATTTCCTAATTCGTTACTATCTTTAGTAAAGCCTAATTTAAAATATTTCAATAATTTATAGTTTAAGAAAATTGATGGATTAATACCATTTAATAAAATTATGCCGCGGACACGCCCCTTCAATTTTTTTGCAACCATAGTCGCCAAACCCGCTCCCATTGAATGGCCGACGATAACGATATCTTTGAAATCATATTTCAAAATAAAATCAATTATCTCATTCATAAAAAATTTAAAAGATTTTTTATGAATGTAATATGTTTCATCGAAATCACGATGATAACGAATGTTGAAACCGCAATAATTATAATCATCAAAATTATTTCTAGTGGCAAATAAATTATTGGCGCGATATGAAGAAGTGAAACCGTGTAAGTATAAAATTGTGGCTTTAGGTTCATTTTTTGATCACCGGATATACTCCATTCCATTATCTATATTATCAAGCTTCACAATATCACCACCTTCTTTTTTATCTTATAATATTATAAACCTTAATTGATTTCACTTTTCAATTAAGCACTAAATGAATTATCTTTTAGGATATAATATAACAAATTAGATTTACTAAATTAAAGGATTAACATGAAATTACGTCATCATAAAGAATTGAAGCAAGAAACCAAAGAACTAATCGAAGTATCGAAAGCTGACCAAACCGATGTAGTTAAACCAACTAAAAAAGCAATTGAACAAAAAATGCTTAATTTAATTCAGGCTGATAGTCGTGACTATTGTGTTTTAACAAAATTAAATAAAAATCACATTGATCTATTCAAGTATACGAATGATGATAATTTGGATTTGTTTTTCAACGGTAGTAGTAAAGAGCTGAAGCTAACTTTCAATATTAATCAAAAGGATTTAAAAGATAAACTACAAGCAGCGACTGATGCCGCTGACTTTGAAAACATCGTTGATGAATTACCTGTCAAAATAACGAAGGTAGATTTGAAATTATTATTAAAAAATTTTGAAGCAAATCATCAAGAAGTAGTTAATAAGATTTTAAACAACATTGAAAATCTAGGTAAGTTTTTTCAACAACTTAATAAAAAAGCACGAACCATTGAAAACGATTGTGGGATTTGGCCATTATATATCGGCCGTTATTTTCTAAAAGGGAAACTAGTCAATGACTTAAAAATTAAAGCGCCTTTAATAATGTATCCGGTAGAAATTACTAAAAAACATGGTCAGTTAAGTTTGATTAAATTAGAATATGAACCATCTATTAATGAAAAGATATTTGTTTTATTGAAACGGGAATTTCAATTTAGTGATTTTGATATCACTAATTTGCCACATTCTAATGACTTAGAAGCCATCGTGAAAATGATTGAAGATAATATCAATAGTAAGATTGATTATGAAAGTGGCTTTGGCACTATTTTTAGAGAACCTAAAAATGATTTAAATGCGGAAAACGAGGAGCCTGGATTTTCAATTGAAAATAGTAGTGTCCTAGGTATTTTTAGTCCCCGCGGTGGCGCTTTAAAATTAGATCTAGAACAAATTATTAAAAAGGGTGTCGAACCCTTTGATGGCCCAATGCCACATGATAAAAAATATTATTGCGACGAAGAAGCGGAATTAAGTGAGAACTTAATTGAAATTTCTAATCCCTTAAATATCTTTCAAAAGTATGCGGTACGTTCGGCCTTGCACCAAAATACCGTTATTCATGGACCACCAGGAACCGGTAAATCTGAAGTAATTGCCAATATTATTGTTAATGCGATGATCGATCAAAAGCAAATTTTAATGGTATCTGAAAAGAAAGCGGCCCTTGATGTTCTTCAAGAACGTTTACAGCACCTTAATAAGTATTCGATTTCAATTTACGATACAACTAAAAATAAAGCATCTTTTTATAACAAAATAAAACACTTAGGTGAAATCTTGGGTAATTCGTGATATCCATTGGATGAATTAAGTAGCGTTTCTTTAAAAGAGGAAATAACAACTAACGATGAAATTCAAGCAAACTATGAAAATCAATTCGCATTAAGAAAACATATTAGTGAAATTATTAAGCTTTATGATATGAAAGATAAACATAACCATAGTTTTAAAGATTATTTAAAAATTAAAAGCTCTTTTAATCAAGATGTTTTTACCTCTAAGAGTGTTGATATTATCGATGTTGTTAACAATATCATGGATGATTATAGTTTTGCTGATATTGAAACTTTAATGATTGCAAAAAATAAAGTAAAAGATTTTCTTAATATTTATAATTTGACATACGATCGCATTGATGAATTAAAAACCGAACGAAATCTTTTAATTAAATATGATCGTCTTTATCAAATCATTGGAGAATTAAGAAAAGGTGTTACTAAAACTAAACTAAAGCATAAAGAAACAAAGGAAGTTTTTGAGCAATATAATATTGTTAGTGATAACGAACTACTTGAATGTTTAGATGATGACTTAAATGTTTTAAATACAGCCCCTAATAAATATCGAGAATTCTTAGATGAGTTTAGTGAAATTTTAGATGATGAATTCTTAAAATTCCTTAGCCGAAATCGTAAGCATCATAAAAGTTTTTTAGCGGCCCATAGTAATGCTGATAATAAACATCAGGATTTTATTTTAAATAAATATCTAACTAAAAATGTTATCGTAACTGAAAAACCAATGTTTACATCAGCTAAAATAAAGGATTTGGATGTTAGCTTTTATGAAAAGCTTAATGCTATCAGAATGTATAGTGAAATCCCTTTAACTAATAAAAAATATTTTCAACAGCTAGTTACTGAGAATGTCTTTATTGATGAAATCGGAGTTTTAATTTATTTTAATAATTGATTGTTAAAACCATATATTAAAGAATTAGAAAAACTTCAATTAGATTTCATTGATAGCAAATCATATAATGTTATCGCCGATATCAATCTAGTCAGCGGTGATCTTGAAAAACTATATCAAATTGATTCTTATGAAAAAGATGTCATCAACCGAAATAAAGGATTGATGAATAAATTATTTTCACAACGAATTACTAATAGTTTAGAAGGTGAAAAACGTTATGCTGAAAAAACAATTGATATCATTGATGAAATCTACCTTCATTATTTAAGAAATCGTTTAAGTCAATTAGAAGATTTTGAAAAAAATGAAATTAAGGACATTTTTCGTTTAGCTAATTTAAAGAACCATCATGCGCCAAGTAAGTTTATTAATCGTTATGAATGAGGCCTAAGAATTTTATTTCCAATTTGAATCGCTAAACCAGAAACGGTCGCAGAATCGTTCCCACTAAATCCAAAAATGTTTGATTATGGGATTTATGATGAAGCTAGTCAAATGTTTTTAGAACGTGCTTATCCTTTGGTTTACCGTTGTAAAATCAACATTGTCTCAGGTGATGAAAAGCAATTAAAGCCTTCTAGCTTTTTTGAAGCAAGAAGTAACTACGAAGATGAGGACTATGAATTGAATGATACTGATATTGTTGATTCGTTATTAGAAAAGGCTCAAACTAGTTATTGAAATGAATTTCATTTAAAAAATCATTATCGATCAATCCGTCAGGATTTGATTAATTTTAGCAACCGTTACATCTATGATAATAGTTTGGAATTTGCAACTATCAATGGAACTGCTGATAATGGGATTAAAACCATTAATGTAACAGGCCTTTGAAATGAAGTGAATGAACAGGAGGCTGATGAAGTGATTGCTCAAATTGATAAAAATTATAGTAAGTACGATAAAATATTAGTTATTACATTTGGCAGCAAACAAGCTGAATACATTGAGAATAAACTTTATAACTCCTTAAAAGGGAATGATAAACTATTAAAAAAATTAGAAAACAACAAACTTGTTATAACTAATTTAGAAAACGTCCAAGGTAACGAAGGCGATTTAGTTATTTTATCAGTGTCTTATGGGCCACGTTCGCTCGGTGAGCGAGTAAAGAGTCAATTTGGACCATTGATAACCGATGGTGGTAAAAATCGTTTAAACGTGGCGATTACAAGAGCACGGAAGCATATGATTGTTGTTAAAAGTCTTTACGCTGATCAAATTACTTTAAATTTAGACAATGAGAATTTATTAGCCTTTAGAAACTTTATTAATTATGTTGATGACATCGAAGATAATTCAACGCGGAAAACAAACTATTTAAAGAAGAAACAATTTAATAGCAAGTTTGAAAGCTCTTTTCATGAAAAGTTATTAGAGATTATTCCTGATGATAAATACCGAGTTCTTTTAGACTATGATGTTGGTAGTCAAATAATGCAGTTTGCTATTAGAGCAAAGAACCAACAAAAAATTAGTTTGTTCTTTATTTTGGACTATAGTGGAAAACATAAAAATGTAGCTCAAATGTTAGAGAACATCGATAAGCAAAAATTCTTAAATAGTAGAGGTTATAACGTCATGAGAATTGAAGAATTTGAGTGAGAACTAAAACAAGGTGAATTGATTAATCAAATAAAGAATAAACTTAATATTTAATAGAATTTAATTTCCATTCGCAATATAAAACAATCGAAATATTAATTAACTGTAAAAGGGATTTATCGCTTTAAAGGAGATTAATATTTTTTTTACTTTAATTCACTGATATGTTCTAAAAATTTAATTACCATAAGATCATTTTAAGTTCGATATTAGACTAGTTGGGTCAAAAATTATAACTTTATAGGTGAGTACGCAAATGAAAGAGATAGTTATTAAGCAACCTAAATTATTATAAACATAATAGTATTTATAATAATTTGATTTAGTGATATTTTTAAGTGGTGTCCATACGGGCTATCGAATTATACAATCGTAGCAATTGTTATGTATATGATCCTTAAATAAATAATTACAAGTTTTAAACTAGATATTTAATAAGGGTAATCCAAGTGTTAAGTAGTTTTTGTTAAACTTCTATCTAGTAATATAATTTAAATAACCATTATGTAAGAATCATTTACATGCGTGCTAAAACCGTTCGATACTACCACGCAACATATTTCAATCAAACCAATCACAATAAAACTTTGTAGGTAATAGCATAATAGATAGATATCGGGTAATTTATAATAATTATCCAGTAAGATATATAATTTAGATTATAATTTATGCAATAATGATTTAAATAGCATGTAAAATTATTAAAAATGTTGCATCAACATAATCCCTGAATGCAGGTTGAGGCGTTATAAGCTTCATTTGAACGAAATAAAGATACGTGCAAGTGTTATTTGATCAGATATTTACTGAATAGAAGTTGATTCATGCTATTAATAAAAAATAATAGCCATGATTTTCCCAATATCATAGTACTATAAATGGCTATTTATGGGAGTTATTTTGATAATATCCATTAAGTTACATAATTTACATGAACACTTTACTAAGAATGTTAAATTTCTAGCAAAAAATTGCTTAATACTTACATATATAATATGATCCAAACGGAAGTTAACACTTTGTAAGCGTTGTTTAGATGCGCTAGAGTAGCTAACTGAGACTAATATCGTGCTGAATAATAAGTATTTAGATGATTTGTTAACATAGTAACCCCCTAATTAACCCATTTTATCGTAAATTATCCACTATGTTATATATTTTAAACATAAATTTATGTAGATTCAGTTTAAGAATAATCTAAAGGTTATTGAATATAGATATATAACTATGATCTAATCAAGTGTTTAACTCACAGTGAACCTACTTAAATTGGCTGGTGTCACTAATTTTCATTGTTCCTTCGGATATTTAATAAAACATACACAATCATATCATACTAACCTTAATAATCACGGTTGGAGGAATATATTTACGTTACATAAGACGTATTTATAGGAGTTTTATTAGAAATATCCACTATGTTACATAATTTAAGTAAATATTTTATCAATACCTGCAAAAAACGTATTATAAAAGCTATTAAATGTGCGCATCGGATATGATCGAACCTAAGGATAATTCTTATAAAGGGTTGTTTAAATACACGATTCAGCTATTTTATTGTAGCTAATTAACTAGTTATTGAATTATAGTAATTTAATATCAATAAAATGTAAAAAAAAATAGTTATTTATTCAAGTTAGATTCGGTTTTATCGATGTTTTTTACTAAATTTCCATTAAGTTATATAATTTTGAATAAAATTTTTACAATAATAGCTTAAATACTTTCTAACGGACATTAAATATAAACACATTGGTATGATCTGATTACAATTTTAACTCCCTATATGCTTTGCTAAATGCACCATAGTAACTAATTTGTACAAGAACTTCCTTTGCTTACTAAATTATCAGTGATTAATATTGATAATAGACATAATAAGACTATTACGGAATAATATACTTTAATTATAATTACGATATATTCGGGTTATTTATTACTAATTTCCATTATGCTACATAATTTTAAAGAGTATTTCATTAATAATGTTTAAGGGGCATCTGAAAACTATTAAATATAAATACATTGATACGATCTAGCTGTAGGTTAATTTACTAAAGAGTGCAGTTTAAATGTCTAGAGTAACGGATGTAAAATTTATGCAAATTAGTTCATATTACATTTGATGTATACTTAGCGACACATACTAAGTAAACATATCATACTCTCGTACGCACGATGTGTGTTTGTGAAAGCACATTAACACACACATACATAAAAGATGGAAAAACGATCACTTTTATAACAGTTTTAAGTTATATTTTAGTAAAAATACATAAAAAACGTACATATTAAAATTACAATATTAAAAAAACTAATTATATATTATATATAATTACTTTCAAGTTAATGATTTTTTTGTAGACTAAACGCGCGTTATAAAGCACGCACGCACTCATATAAAAAAACCAAAATTGCAGAGATTTGAGAATAATTAAACCGTTTTTAAGGGACGTAAGCAGCACGATCTTATAATGTTTAGCAAAATAGGTTTATAAAGCCCTAATACTACTTAAAATGTCTTGTAGGGGGTAATTTAGTAATGTTTTAGCTCGCAATAATGTTATTTTTGTACTTTATTCTGAAATAATATCTTTTAAAGAATACTATTTGCTTAAAAAGATTAGATTATAAGATCTGTAATATCTTGTTGAATTAGAATGTCTAATTATATATAAATATATAATTAGTGATATCTATAATGTTTAATATTTTGATAATATAGAGCATAAAGATGTAACTAAAAGTTGATTAAATAGCAGTAATTTGGGTAATTAATAGCTCTTTTTAACATCTAAAACTACAAAATGATCAGTAGCAAATCAAACCATATACTATAGTATAGCAATACATTTTTAATACTATTGTCTAAGTTTTGCTTTTTTTAAACCAACTTTGGATTAATTATCATTCGCAAATCATTATTATAAAATCCATTTTTTTGGTATCAAATTATTTTTTAGATTTAAATTATTAACAATTAAAACACTAATGTTTTAATTTATCTTTTATAATTAAAATAGAAAATTTGAGGCGTAAATGGGACGATATAGAAAAGTTGAACAATTAGCTATCATAATTGTACAAACAATTAGAGAAACAAATAAGGCTTACCCATGTTATGGGCTTGAATCTTATTGCGAACCTAACGCACTTGACGAACAAAGACTAGAAGATGTCTTAAATATCTCTGGTGAGTTTTCACAATACGTATATTCCATTTACCATTTGGCTGAGTGCGAAGAAAGTTTGGATTGCTTTGATAAATTACGCGAGCTAGGTCGTGGGGTAGAAGCCAAAATCAATGGCATGAGTGAAGGTAAACCGATGTTTAGAGGTTTAATCTTTAATTTTGGGATTGTTTGTTATGCAATGTTTTATATTTATTTAAAAAGGATCGAATGACAAGAATTTCCAAAGGTAGTAAAAATTTTAGTCCGTGATCTAGAACATGACTTTAAAACAATGAAGAAACTACAACGTCCTGCAACTAATGGTGAAATGTGTTATTTGCGTGAAAATATTTCAGGCGCTAGAGGAACCGCATTACAGGGCTATGGGATTTTAAATGAAGGCTTAAACTATTATCATCATTTTAAAATAACTTCTAATTATTATGAGGACATCATTGATTTTTTAATGTTGAATTTTTTCATGAGTAAAATTGATGATACCTCAATTTTACGTAACAACAGCGTCCATTCTTTAAGATTGATCCAAAACAAAACTAGTTGTTGGATGAAGGAAGTCATTGTCAATGATGATAAAACAGTTAATGAAATGTTACATTGAAATACCGATTGGCGCCAACTAAAAATTATGCCGAACGGCAGCCGCGACATGGTTATTTGTATGAAATTTCTCTATCGTGCAATTAAGATTCTAGGTTTAGGGAATTAATGATTTTTTTATTTTCGCCCGCTAAAACCCAAACGTGTACAAAATCTACCATGCCACCAACCATGCCGTTATTCATCAAAGAAGCAAACTTTATTAATCAAAACTTAAAAGCTTTATCATTAGCTGAAAAGCAAAATATTTTTAAATTAAATGATAAGCTGCTTATTAAAACAAACGCGAGCATTAACAATAATAAATTTGATATTAATGGTTGTTGCGCCCTTTATTTTTATGATGGCTTGCAATTTAAAAGTGCACGCTTAAGTCAATTGGATAATTCGAGTAATCACAAATACATAATTAATCATGTATTTATTTTGTCAGCTCTTTATGGTATCTTGCGAGCAAGTGATGCCATTTATAGTTATCGTCTGGATTTTAATAATCAATTTAAAATTAACCATCTCAGCCTTTATTCATTTTGAATCGATCACTTAAATTCATTTTTATCTAACAATGTTACTGATGATCATTTAATAATTAATTTAGCTAGCCAGGAATATGGCAAAATGATTAATCGTCAAAAATTATCAAAAGACATTCGGGTGATTGATGTTGAATTTAAAATTTATAAAAATAATACATGAATTTCTCAATCAACCCAAACAAAACAAGCACGTGGTTACTTTCTAACTTTTATTATTGAAAATAAGGTTTCTGATATAAAGCAATTATTGGCTTTTAATTACGACGGATATCAATATAACGCTACTTTAAGCGATCCCCAGTTTATAACCTTTACCAAAGAGTAAGTGAATCACAAAAAATTCGGATATTAAAAATAATTCGCTTTTTTCATATATAAGTGACCCTAAATTAGTTAATTTAACATTAATTTACTAAAAACAATACATAAATGTAAGGTGCAAATATTTAAAATGCTAAAATTAATTAAAGAGGTTATGGTCGATTTATGGATTATTATGTTTTAGATTTAGTTATTGCAAATAAAAATATTTCTAAAAGTTTTAATGTTATTTTTTCATTAAACAAGTTTTCCTACGATGAATCCATTAGCTATCGAATCAATGAGCACTCGCTCATGATAACTAATCATGATGATCGTGAATACCGGATTGTAGCAATACCTCCAGACGATGCTGAATTAGTTAAAATTGTTGATAAAACATTCAAAAGATCGAATGCCAAACAAACGATTGAAGGAATTGCTAATATTCTAATTAATGTTGATTTCCCAGAATTATTTGAGGAATTTTATATGATTATGATTAAGAAATTAAATGATATAAATGCAAAAATCGAGTTGCCAGTTTGGTTGGATATCGTTATTGAACACAACAAAATTATTAAATCTTTGAATACGTTAAAACAACACATCGGAGACGTTGAAGCAATTAATATTCAATTTAAAGCTGATAATCTAGAAAATACAAAACAATTATTTTTGTTAGATGAAAAACTTAGTCAGCAAAAAAATGATAATCGTTGATATCGCCACTCCCGCAAAAATAAATCACTGATGACAAAAATGTATTGCAACATGAGCGAAAGTGATAAACTAGAAGAAAAATATAGTCAAAATAGTACTGAGATTAATTCAACCTTGAACCGAATTAATATTTTACAAAAAAAACGTGATCAACTAAAAGAAAAAATAACCGACAATTTAATTGCCATTAACTTTATTAAATAATATTCATTGTTTAATAATTGCCATCTTATTAAAAATTAATAGCATATCATGTGTCTATTTTTTTTAAATTATTATAATTATAATAAATAGGGATTAGGGAGAAAATTATGGTAGAAGTATTTGACGTTGTAATAATCGGGGCCGGTCCTGGCGGCTATGTTGCTGCTGAATTAGCTGGGAACGCCGGTTTAAAAACACTAATAATTGAAAAGGGAACTTATGGTGGAGTTTGTTTAAACACCGGTTGTATCCCGACCAAGACTTTACTTAAAAGTTCTAAAGTTGCCGATTACATTAAGAATGCAAATAATTATGGAATTGATGGTGTCGACCCAACAAAGATTACTTATAATTGAGCGAATATGCAAGCCCGTAAAAACAAGGTTGTCATGCAATTATCAATGGGTGTTAAAACAATTATTAAAATGGCTAAAGCAACAACTATAGCTGGTGAAGCCAAAATAGTCAACGATCATAGTCTAACTGTTAATGACCGAACAATTGAATTCAAATATTTAATTATCGCGACCGGTAGTCATGCCAGACTTTTGAATTTAGATGGTTTTGAAACCGGTTATAAAAACGGCGATGTCGTCGATAATGTTGGCGCTTTAAGTTTTCCTAAAATTCCTCAAACATTAACCGTTATAGGCGGCGGCGTGATTGGCATCGAATTTGCTATCTTATATGCTGAGTTAGGTACCAAAGTTACAATCCTACAAGGTTTAGACACAATCCTTGAGCTTTTAGATAAAGATGTTAGTTTATATATGGCTAAACTGCTAAAAGATAAGGGCGTCGAAATCATTACTAACGTTAAGGTGCTAAGTTATCAAAATCATCTTGTTAGCTATAATCTAGATAACCAAACAAAAGTACTTCAAGCAGATAAGGTTTTAGTTTCAATCGGGCGAATCCCCTCAAAACTAGGTTTGGATAAATTGAATTTAGCACTGATACCAAATCAAGGTATCAAAACCAATGAATACATGCAAACTAATATTAGACATATTTATGCGATTGGTGATGTTACCGGTGGAATTATGTTAGCTCATGTTGCTAGTAAGCAAGCACAAGTAACGATTGATCACATTGTTAATCATCAATCAAAAAATAAATATGACCATCAGATTGTGCCGAGTTGTATTTATACTTTTCCAGAGGTAGCAGTAATTGGTCAAACCGAAGCACAATTAGTAATAGCTAAAACACCATTTGTTAAAACAAAGTTTTTAATGACTCATTTAGGAAAAGCAATTGCTGATGGTGAAACAGAGGGCTTTATTAAATTTTTATTAGATCCTAAAAAGGGAACAATTTTAGGAGCGCACATTATCGCGAGCACAGCCAGTGATATGATTAGTGAATTAGCGTTGGTAATGGATCTTAAGGCCACCGTTTTTGATATTAATAATTCAATCCATCCACATCCAACAATTTCAGAAATTATCCACGAAGCAGCAATGGCAGCAATCCATGAACACTTTAGTAAATAAAAACTTTCTTTTTTTTAAAAGTGATTGTAAGAGTCCTTATTACAATCTAGCTTTAGAAGAGCATCTCTTAAAACATTATGAAAATGATCAACCGATTTTGTTTTTATGACAAAATGATAATACAATCGTGGTCGGCCGAAACCAAAACACTTATGCTGAAATCAACAGTCTATATGTCAAAGAGCATAAGATTAATGTGGTCCGTAGAATGACCGGCGGTGGAGCTGTTTATCAAGATTTAAATAATATTTGTTTTACTTTAATTGTTGATAAGGCAAACGTTGATCAATCTTATCAAGCGCTCTTGACTCCGATTATTATCTTCCTAAATCAAATGGGAGTACCAGCAAGTTTTAAGGGAAGAAACGATATTGTTGTTGAGGATGATAAAAAAATTAGCGGCAATGCAATGTTTATTTATAAAAATAAAATACTAATCCATGGAACATTACTATATGACATTGATATTAGTGTGCTTTCACAGGCTTTAAAGGTTGACGAGGATAAGTTGGCTAGTAAAGGGATTAAATCGCACCGAGCACGCATTGCTAACATTAAGGATTATTTGAGTGATCCAATTAGTTGTCAAACTTTCCTACAACAACTTTGTGACTATTTTATTAATGATTTTCAAGCTGAACAATTAGAACTTTCAAATGAAGATTTAAAAGCAATTAAGAAACGAACCAAATTTTATCAAAGTGATGCTTGAAACTATAATAAATCAAGAGACTTTAGTATCCATAACAAGCATCGCTATAATGGTGGCACATTGGTCACAAATGTTAACGTTGATAGAGGGATTGTTACTGACATTGAATTTAACGGTGATTATTTAAGTGTTAAGGAACCAATGCTAGTAACTGAGTCTTTAATCGGCGTTGATTATAATTATGAAGCGGTCAAGCGTATTTTAGAAAGATTGAAAATAGAAGAATATTTTGGATCAATTAAATTAAGTGAAATTTTAAAAGCCATCTTTCAAAATGATTAGAAAACACGACTCTCGTAAGGTCGTGTTTTATTTTAAAATGGCGAAGGTAACAGGACTTGAACCCACAACATTCGGTTTTGGAGACCGACGTTCTACCAATTGAACTATACCTTCATCAAAAAAATTATATCCTAAAAAGTTGTGTTCTACCACTTCATGATAAATTATTTTGTAGCCCGCTAAGAATAAAGATTAAATGTTGACAAACAATAAACTAGGGAAACCAATCTTTAAGAAATAAAATAATTAATGTTATTCATTCTATCATAAGACTCAAACATGGTGTTTGTTGCGATTGATGAATTTTTAATATCGGTAAATTTTCAATTATTTTATTAGCAATAATTATCTACGTTTTCGAGTGCTCTTTTTTGAAGTGTTTCGCTTAGTTCCTTTTTTACTACCTCGGCGGTATTTTGTATTTAGCTGTTTTTTATGTTCTTTTCGAGAAACTGGTTTTGAATCTGATCAACTAGAGCTTCCATTGTGATGCTCTGATTTAGGATTAATTCTATTAGTGATTCCGCTGTGGCGTTCTGATTTTGAACTTATTTTACTAGTGGTTCTGTTTTGATGCTCTGATTTAAGATTTACTTCGCTAGTACTTCCGTTATGACGTTCTGATTTCGGACTTATTTTACTAGTGTTTTCACCTTGGTTTTCTGAATTTGAATTTAGTCGACTAGTGTTTTCGCTTTGATGACTTATTTTTGGACTTAAACGATTTATGTTTTCACTTTGCAGTTTAGCTGTTTCATGATTTTTATCGAAGCTTGGTTTTAGTTGTTGTGTACGTTCGCTATTAGGGATTGAAAGTCGATTTTCACGCTCAAATTTACTTTCACGGCGATTTCTTTTTATTCTTTCTTTTTCATGTTCAGCCCTTTCTTTGCGCTGATCGGCTTTACTATTTCAAGAAATTTTTTTCTTTCTTTTTAAAACTAATAAGATGATTAAAAAGATAAGCAGGATAACTCCAACACTAATGCCCGTGCCAACATAAACTCAAGTATTATTGGTTTTGGGATTGCCGCTTTGACTAAAACCCGAAACCTCTAAACTAAATTCGTAAGGGACATCAAGTGCTTTTAATTCGTTATAAGTAACTTTAACAACTAAAACGCCGTGATCATCGTCTGCTTCTAGTGATATTGTTTCTTGCTTCTTATAATATTTAGTTATTGCTTTACTACGAATTAAATGGTCTTGAACATCACTAACGGTAACAGCTGAAGCAAAACGGTCTTGATCAATACCACTAGTGCTACTAGTGTCCATTGAAATGTGGTAATCACCAAAATTATATAAACCTGAATATTGATGGGCAAAGCTATGAGTTTTACTATTAAGAGTGTATTCTAAAACAATATTAACGGTTCCATTAGCATCGTTGGGATCACAAATAATGTCAGATGGAGTGGCACCCTTAAGGGCAGTGCTAACACCTATTTGCCCACTGTTAAGCATGTTTATAACAATTGTCGTTTTATTTGCATTAAAATCGGTCGGGCTCATGTTCTTGTCTGGGATATCGCCTCAACTATTAACTTTAATTTCAGTGTTATTATTAAAACCGACGATTGTATAGTTATAGACACTTTGAATATTAACTGGTGGTTTTATAAATTTGATTCCAAATGCTAATTCACCAGTCTTATCATCTGGTTTTAATTCGATTTCATAAGTTAATCCTAAGCTTGTCATTTGAGTGGACAACACTAATAAAGCATCGATGTCTGCTTTTGTTACATCAGAAGGCAAACGCTTCTTATTGAAACTAGCTAATTGAACAGGATCTAAACTAAGCGTATATTGCAATGAATTATTAAAACCACTATAAGTATGGAATGGGTGTAAATTAATTCCGGCGGGTAAACCCTTGTTGGAATAATCATACGATACTTGAATTATTCCAGTGCCATTATTTTTGACTGTTTGCAAGGGTGGTTGCGAACTGACGTTGGCAAGCCCCTTTGGTTTGGTGATTACACTAGTAATCGTACTATCTAAAACTTGTGATGGAAGAACATCCTTTTTTGAAATAACGCCCCAGTCAGCAGGAGCAAATGTATAATCACTTATTTTACTAAACCCGGTGTAAGTTTTAGAATAGGTAATATGAACACTCGGTGGTAAATCATCATAGCTTAAAGTAATGTTAATTGAGCCATCAGTATCATTTTTAGTGATAACCGGATCTTGATATTTATAATAAGCTAAACTAGATCCAATTGTAACTCAACTTTTAATTGTGGCATCATCAATGGTTGAAGGCAATTTGAGTTTATCAATTTTTTGATCAGTATTAGACAATCAATTAGCTTGTCAATTAGCGTTATTAAAATCATTAATTAAAAAACCAGTATAGGTTTCTGATTGATTATAAACAACACCGTCGTCAGCGTAAACGTACATCGTCACGGTCAACGCTCCGGTGGTATCGTTATATGTTTTAGAAAGTTTAAAGTTATTGGGATTGGTTGTCAAGTTAATTTGCTTAGCCATCTTATCTAGTTGCTGATCAGTTACTTGACTTGGTAGTTGATGTTTGGTTGTCATTGGAATATTTGCATCATCAACAAACTCAATACCGCGCTTAACTGAATATGTGTGATTGGTTGTATCATATTGAAACATGTCGTCAAGGCTATCATAAACCAATAATTTTGATTTAGTTGCATCACCATAAGTGAAACCTTCGATATTAGCATCTTTATCAAAGTGATAATTAGTATCAGCTGCTTTAGTTAAATTAATATTTGTGTTTGGTGCGTTAGTCGCTATCGTCTTACTTTTATCATATAATTCGTAGTAATGATTGCCATCATGAGTCCCGTCCTGCTCGATGATATGTTTGGTTGTCGGTGTTGTTGAACCCTTAGATTTTAAATTGTTAAAATTATTATAATCAATCGAATAAGCGCCAAGTGAATCGGTTGCGCCGCCAGCGGCTGAGTTATAAAAATTAACATTTAATTTGCTTGTGCTAGCTCCCGTTGGCTGATCTGAAATAATATTAAAATTCATTAATATCTTTTTTAAATCCTTGTCGCTTGATGATTGATTTCAAAATGATTGATCTTCATATAGAGATCCGTTTGAAGCAAAAGCAACTTCATTAGCAGCGTCCAGTGAGAAAGGAATTTTAACTAATTGGATGGAATTACCATTGTTTTGATTGTGGCCTCTAAAGAAGATGGTAAGAGCATAAGAATTGGGAGCAGTTGTTGTTATTGCTAAATCACAAGCGCGAGAAAAATTGGTTAAATTAATTTGACCAATTTGACTTCAATCAAGAACATCGGCATATTTAGTTTTATTAGCAAGATCATATACAAAATAACTGGTTAAGGCATTTCGTGGGACGGCCTGTTGGCCTGCTAAATAATCGTCAAAAATTCCAAATATTTGATCATCAGCTTCGGTTTTTCCCGGAATAACCTTAATCATGTATGAGCTATTAACATCATGAGTTAAATTATTTAAAGCTGTTATTTTAGTTAACTTGTTGTTGCTTCAATCCCATTGATAAATACTCGAATAGGAATTAATAGAAGATTCGACATCAAGGGTTGAAATATAAAGGTAAGTACCTTGACTGGAAGGGGTTACATCCATAATAATTTTAGTGGCATAGCCTTGCTCTGGTGAAAATTGAGAACCACTAAAAGAGTTGACAATGGCGCCATTGTCATCATATACAATAAGACCTTGAGCGACATTATTAGCAACACTATAAATTTTATTACTATGAACAAAGGGCATCATTGATGGCATGTGATTAAAAAAATCAAATGTTCCAACATCAGCACTTGCAGGCGACCATCTTAATTGAATTTTAGCGTGCACATCATTCTTCATTACTCGCGTTGCTGCGGTGGCGTTCAATGTTGTGGTTGCTGTAGCGGCCACTATTTTTGGAGTCTTAATGGGATTGTTTACAACGATTGACACCGGCACTATTATGCTACCTACAAAGAGGGTTGCAAGGGCAATTAATTTATAATATTTTTTTTTCATTTTACCCTTCCTTCAAACATTTAGATAATATATCTATTATCTTAATTTTAGCACAATGAAAATAGCAAGTATTTTTCAAGCGAGCATTTCGGTTTCTAATAACAAAAAAATAAACCTTGTTTGCTAACTAGTAGGAGTGTCCAACATAATTAGGAAGGTTTATTTTAGTTTGTGATTATCGTCTTCGGCGACTACCTTTTGAAGGTTTCTTTTTATTTTTTTTGTTTTTGTTTTTGTCCTTTTTACCATTATTAGGGATATTGGCATTCTTAAATCAAGCATTTGCTTTTTTCTTTTCAGACCCTTTAACTACGATGGTGATAATAAGGGATATTAAGATAATTCCGCCCAATATTCCAGCTCCAATATAAAGTCAAGAATAATCTGGCGGAGGTATTATTTTCTTTTTAAAGCCAGAATATGTCTTGGTATAAGTTTGAGAAACCTCAACCGGCAGGTTTGCAAAAGGTAAAGTTATTTTTAATGTGCCCGCTTGATCATCGGGTTTAACAATAACCGGAGTAGCGCCACTACTATAATATTTAAAATTAGCTCCAATGGTTACATATGTTAAAGCTTCTGTGGTGCTAATAACCGATGCTAATTGATTTTTATTAATAAATTTATCACCATTATCTCTTCAAACGATTTTTCAGGCTTTATCATCATAGTTGGATTTTAATAAACCGGTATATAATCGGGATGCGATATAGGTCGTTCCATCATCAACAACAACCCGAATCGTAAGTGTTAATTCTCCAGCGGCATCATTTGGTGATAAATTAACTGTGATATCATTTTTACTAGCGTGAGTTGTAGCGAATTTACAATTATATACACCTTCTAATAATTGATCGTTCAATTGACTTGGTAGCATATGGCTTAAATTAGCTGGCAAATTCTCAAATTCGATACCCCGCATTAAACTATATGTTTTAAGAATGGTATCATATTGAGTAATCATGCCGTCGGTGTCATAAATCATCATTTTTGTTTTAGCTTCATCAGCCCAACCAAAACCACAAATGGTTTGGTTATCCTTTGGCAAGTAGAAAGCATTATCAATTTGTCCGCTCAAGTTAATTGTATCAGCATGAGAAGCTAAAATTTTTGATTGATCATTTGCTTGAAGATAGTATATGTGGTTAAAATCATTTGAAACATCACCCTCTAAAATTTTGTCATTTATTTTAGTGTTTTTCTTTTGAGAACTAAAATCTGGATACGCCATATTAGCAAAATGACTTTGCGCGCCACTACTTGGAGCCACTCATCCCGAACCAAAAGTCGCTATGCTAGAATTGTCAATTGTTTTATTTGATAAACTTGGCATCAATCAATTAACTTTATAATTGCCGGCTTTAATATCTGTTTCAAAAAAATCATACACTTGACCAGGATTGGTACTGTATGTCTCTAAAACCAAGTGATTATTAGAAGCGACAGTAAATTTAACACTGTAATAATTTACATTGTTAACATCGTGATGTAAAAGACGTGCTCTGGTGTACAGACCTAATTGATAACTCCCGTCACTATTAGTTGTTATTTCAGTGTCCATAATTCTAAAGGCATCAGCATTTAAAGAGGATGAATCAATATATCCGGTTCCAATTGTATAGGGAGAAGAAGTATTTAAAATCAAGTATTTGTTTTGAGTGGTAGAACCGCTTGCAACATAACGATCAATAAAAACTAAAAGTTTGTCATCGGCTTCAGTTTCACCGGGAATTATATCAATGTTATAGCTTGAAGAAATTTGATTATCATGACCTGTTAAATCCTTGATATTAGTTAATTCTCCACTATTATAATTTCATTTTCAAATAACACCATCTTTATTATGACCACCGTCACTTTCACTATATAACGCTGAAATATATAAATAATTTCCATCGCTTGATGCTTCAACATCTTGAATCATATAGAAACCATAACTTGAGCTATTCTTTTTTATATCATCGCTAGTAAAAGAATTAACGTAGGTTCCATCGCTTTGATAAACCGATAGACCCTTAGCTGCGTTATTGATAACATTAAAAATAATATCATCACCACTCTTTTTACCGGGTACTTTGAATGTCAAAACACTATTCATGTGATTAAAAATATTATAGTTGTGGTTATTAATGTTTAAACTACCAGAAGGTGATTTAGCAAAGACTTGAGGACCAGCGACACTGCCAAGGGAAGCGTTGTTGTCCACTTCATTTGTAGCATTATTTGAATTTAAATTAGTTGCTTGGTTTAAGCTAGAAGCTGCATCAACCGTTGGAGATAAAAAAGTACTAAGTCCAATGACAAGAGAAGTTGTCATTAAAAACCCCATGATATTAATAATTTTCTTCAATTTCAATTACTCCTATCTAATGTCTCTAATTTACAAACGATAACCCTTTAAAATAACATATAAATCAATTTTTATTATTAATTGATTTCATAGTATGAATAATTTATTATATCTAAAATATTCTCAATGTAGTTGCTATACGTAAGATAAATAGATAAATATAGTAAAATTAATTAATAAGGGTCTTTAATATTTATTTTTTTTAAAGACTTCATTTGAAGGAGAATCATATGAAAAAAATAATTAAGTGTATCGGAACTGTTTTTGCTTTAGTAATTCCGTTTGGTTGTGTTGCACCTTTGGTGATCCAAAATAATAATAATCTTGATCATAATGATTCTAAAACAAAACTGGCAACAACGTCGAGTGCAGCAGCAAAATATGAGTTTGGCGCTAGTAACTGAAACGAGGCCACAATCACCGCGGCTTTCCCCGACCATTTTGCTTCAGACCTTAAAGCGAACCCCAAGGAATTGAAACAATTGAAAAGCGATATCATAATTCCTAATGGTTTTAGTGCTTTCACTCCGGTCATTACAACGATTGCAGAGGATGCCGGCGACGCTTTCAATAAAGCAGGAACACTTTATGTTAGGTATGATTATAGCGCTGTTGTAAGCCAACTTCCTAGCGATGCCAAAGCGTTTGTTGTGCAAAGCCACGTTTACAATAGTTTTAATTATTTACCAGATTACACATGAAGTATTGATGTTTCAAACTTAAATCGCAACCAACTTGCTTCGCAAGCTGATCTTAGCAAAGTTAAGGTTATTGAATCAACCAAAATGCAAAGATACCACCACACCGTTACGCACAGTGGGATTGACGATGGTGATGGGACTATAACGATTGATGTTGATTATGCAAATTTACCCAATGCGCTAACAAGTCACAAACAAGTTACAATTACTAATTTTTATAATAATAGTGATTTTAAAATTAGCGACTGGGGTGACTTAAAAGATGCTGCACCATCTAAAATAACCAAGCAAAATATTATTGATATGATGACAAACCAAACGATCGTTTTAGGTGACGGACTAAAGGGGTTAACTCCAACAATAACTTTGAACCCTGATAATATTCAAGGTAGTCTGGGTGTAACGTTAACTTATGTTGACCCATTAGTTATTAGTGGTAAAGTTGTGTTGCACCATGATTATAAAGATTTGTATAACGTCAGCAATTATAGTGCTGTAATTGATCTGTCGGTATTAGATCAAAACAAATTGCCAAGTAAGGTTACTGTAGCAGAAATTACAAAAGCAATCAAACCGTCACCTGCAATAATGAAATATGGTGGAAGCCTTCAAAACGTCGTGATTCAAAGTACTAATGATGCCACTGGAAATTTAACGATTATTTATGAATATCCAGACTTAAAAGCAATTGTACCAGGCTATAAATTTGGTCAATTGGTTGAGGGTTATAATATGTTGCCAAAAATAAACATGGATACTGATTTACCAAGCGCTTTAAAAAATGTTGTTCCCTCAAACGTTGCAACTAAAGCAAATAACGACTACATTGATTTCGTTGATTGAAACAAAGGTGACACCGGATTACAAAAATATGTTTATTCTAAAACGAATCCGACTGGAGTCAAACCAACGATAATAAATGTTAATGATGAAGTTGGTACATTTACTGTAAAATATGATTTTAGCAAAACAGCTGGTTGACCACCGATAATAGCTAAAACATATAGCCATGATTACACTTCGATATCAATTGAAGAAGTTGTTACTAATAATCCGCCGCAAAAAAATAACCAAGCTGACTACAATGTTGATTCCAAAGATGTGACCGCCGCTAATATTGCTAATTACATTACAATCGATCCGACGACAGCACAGTTAATGAAAAAGGATGGTTATGCAACAAAATATAAAATAACCTATAATAATGGAAAAGTCGCCATCATAGTAGTTTATTCTAAAACGGGTGAGAAGGATATTGAAACTTCGCCAATCGAATTAGACGGATTTCTTGATAGTCCTGAGAATGAGAGCTGAATTAAGCAAAATTGATATATTATTTTAATAATTGTTGCGATTATTTGTTTCTTCTTGCTTTTCTTAATTTTAATCTATAAACGACACAAGCGTGAAACGTTATTAAAACAAATTAACGATAACCGATATAAATAATTATTCTCATTTAAATTGAACGAATCATTTACAAAAAAATAACTTCATTTCAAGTGAAGTTATTTTTTATCTAATATTTTAAGATGCAACCTTACGGTTATTTAATACCACCGTTTTTTAGTGTATTTTGTTTTCCGTGGTAATTTAACCGCACCCTGGTTTTCAGTTGAGTTAATAACATCGACATGAGTTGCTTTGGGATCGGCCTTAGTAGGGCGCATCATTGGTTCGTGGGCACCGTTAAAATCATAACGTAATTTGATGGTTGGAGGTTCAAAGTCAGGTGGTAATGCTTCTACCTTAGGTTTTTTCTTGCCCCAACTAATATCAAAAAGTCGGGCGTTTTCAAACTCGTTAAAAGGGTTTTCGACACCTTCAATTGATTTTTCTTTTTTAGTTGTTGTTTTACTCGCTGCCATAATGTACTCCTAATATAAAGATTATAAAGCAAAAACTAAAATTACGACGTCCTTTAATAGTTGTTAGCTAAAAAGCACCTAGAAATGTATTTTAATTAAACCTAAAAATTTCTCGCTTTACATTTAATGTATAATATTTATATTGTAAGGATTTCCATGAATAAAAATTTTATCTCCTATTTATCGCTTAGTGTTTTAATAACCGGTTCTATATTATTCATTGCACCAATCGTTAATTCGACTGAAAAATCAAATCCAATTCATGCAACAACCGCTTTAAAAACAACAGCCACTAGCGATAACACGATGAAAAGTGAAATAACTTACCATAACGTTAATAACAAAGGTACCTTTGATAATTTTAATCACATGCCAGCAATGCTTCCGTTTGAGAATAACAATCAAATATTCAGTGTTGTTAATAATACAACGGGCGGCTTGATTGTTTATGATCAACAAGGTTCAATAATCAATTCTTTTGGTGGCTCAAAATTTATTGCTAACACTGGCTTTAGTTTTAGTTTGATTGAAGATGTTGCGCCCTCAAGTCGGGGTAACTTTTTGTATCTTTCAACCTTGTTTAATAGCACCTCAAATCATGATAGTTATGGGGCTATTTTTAAATGAGATTGACAAAACAACATTATTAGTTTGGTGGTTAATTTAAAGAGTGGCACCAATATAACTGATAGTTACAATATCGAAGTTATTCCTGGAAAAACTGAAAATGACGACTTAATATTAGGTTTGTATGCTGATTACTATTTCAAAACAATTTATATGTCACCAACTGTTAATTATTTTTTAATTGATACTGTAAGCAAAACTTTTACTAATGGTAATTTTAATCCGCATTCATATGGCTCAACGCGATCATTCTATTTCACTCCTTTAGAAATGAAAGTTTTTCAAGACGGAAATGGTTACCAATTAACTATTTTTTCACGGTCTGAAGACGGACGAGACTCAAACCGAAGTGAGCTATACACCATCCCCTTTACAATTGATAGCAATCATAAATTAGTTTTATCAAAAGGTTATGTAAGCAACCCAAGCCCTTTTATCTATTGAAATTATGCTTACTATCAAAACACATTATTCAACGTTAATATAACCAACAATACAGTATCACAAAAAATAACACCAGATTCTAAAATATCATTAAATTTATTAAATTCATATTGTTATACAAATACTAGCACACCATCAACTGATTTATGAGGTCAATTTACGCTTGATTATCCTAAATTAGATCAAAATAAAAAGCATGATTATGGTGAAAAAACAAGCCAACATATAATTCAACAAGATACTGTTTACGATGGTTCTTTCAGTTATGAACTACATACTAATAGTGCTGCTTTAACGCTAAATGGCTCAACCGTGTCCATCAAGTTAACAAATGATTTGGACACTGATTATCAATTTGTTAATAATCAACAAGCGATTCAAGGATTTTCATATAGTGATGCCTTAAAAACTAAACTACTACTTTATGATAGCAACGGGATGGTTAGTCAATATGATTTTAAAAACGAAACCTTCAAATTAGTTCACGGGATTGCTAACATTAAAAATAATAGTCAAACACTCAAAGTGCTTGCATCTAAGAAAACAGCTGGCGATGTTGATGCTAATGATATTGAGACATTATTTGATATCAAGGGTTTAAGTATTGAGCCATCCAAAACATCCTTTGTTGCTGATGATAACAAAGGAACTTTAACTGTCACTGTTTATGCAACTGATAAGCAAGGCAAAGAATATACATCGAGTGAAACCTTAAGGGGTTTTCAAACATATTACACTGCCCCTGCTTGAAGCTTAGGTTGAACTAATGATAATGTCATTGATAAAAAACGTGGTCCAAGTGACATTAGCGACGCTGAAATTGATAGTTGAGCAATAGCGGGCGATGACATCGCAACTCATATTGCTAATGAAACAATAGTTCGTGACGATGGTCAGGGTACGATTGATGTTACGGTTGTTTTTGATAATTCGTTCCCAAAAACCTTCGATACTAAGGATTTAAAACTGAGTAAAAGCTATGGTGGTTTTTTAACGTTCTCATCAGATCCAAAATGAAAAATTAGTTGAAAAGACAATAATGAAATTGATAAAAACCGTGGCGTTGCAGAAAACAGTATTTCTAATAGCGAGGTTAGATCATGAGTAAAAATAGGGTCAAACTTACCTAAAATAACTGACCAAGATATAATAATAGGAAGGGATACCACTAATAATACAATTAAGATTTCAATTAATATTGATAAGTCAAAATTACCATTAAATTATCCAACAAACAACTTAAAACTGGAAATGACATATGGTGGTTTTGGACTTTCTTATAGTAATAAAAATAATTTATACATTTACATCGGTGTCGGCATCGGTGTTGTATTATTATTGATTATATTAATAATAATCGCGATTAGCATTAAACGTAAATGCTCTAAAAATGAAAAGCAATACTTTAGAAAGCAATATAAAAAATTAAATAAATCCTTAGGAAATTCTAATCAACCCGAAGCTAATAATTCCTTACTTCATCAACCTCGAGAATTTAGTCATCGTCCAATTCCTTCGGGCACTGTTCTTTCGCCATCAAATCGTTCGGGTGGCTTATATTCGTCAGCATCCTTATTAGAAAAACAAGACCCATCAACAAATGAGCCAAACAAAGATCTTTTGCTTTTAAGTCAATCAAGTGAAAACGATCAATCTACAAGTCAAACAAATGAACCGGATTTATTAAAAAGTCAGCCGGATGAAACAGCCACATTACAAAGCCAACCAAAAGAAATAGTTTCAACCAAACGCCAATCAAGAAAAATGAGTCTAGTGTCAAAAACCACAAATGAGGCAGAATCAATAGCAATTCAACCAGATGAAATAGATTCATTAGACCTTGAGCCAAAAGAAGTGACCCTAGCATTAAGCCAACCTATTGGAGTAGTTTTATCGCAACACCAATCTAGAAAAGTGCGCTCATCATCAAGACGATCAAGTGAAAACCAGTCATATGAGATTGATTTAACAAAACCTCAATCAAGAAGAGAAGTTTCATCATCGGAACTATCTAGCGAAAACATATTGGCGCACCAACAAAATGAAACAGACTCATTATCAAGACGGTCAACAGAAAAGAACTCGCCGTCAAATCGATCAAGACGATTAGCCGAAACTAAATCGTTCTCAAAACAATCGAGCAAAAAGAAACCTGCAATAAGTCAACTTGATGAAATAGATTCAACACCAAGTCAAACAACTAAAAAAGATTCGCTATCAAGACGATCGACAAAAAAGAACTCGCTTGCAAATCGTTCAAGACAACCAATTAAAACTAGTGCACCAACAAAGCAATCAAGCAAAATAGAATCATCGATAAGTCAACCCGATGAAATAAATTCAACACCAAGTCAAACAACTAAAAAAGATTCGCCATCAAGACGATCGAGTAAAATGAGTTCGCCTGCAAATCGCTCAAGACAATCAATTGAAACTAATTCATTATCAAGACGATTTAGTGAAATTGATTCGTTGCCAAGCCAATCAAACGAAATAAATCAAGCGCCACCTCAATTAAATGAAATAACTTCGTTGCAAAGTCGTTCGAATGCGATCGATTCAACGCAACGACGATTAAGAAAAATACTTTGATTATCAAAGCAGTCGAGTGAAGTTGATTCATTGTCGAGCCAATCAGATGAAACAAATGAAGCGCCACTTAGACCAAGGGAAACGGATTTGCCACCTCAATTGAGCGAAATAGATTCGTTGCAAAATCGTTCAAATGAAATCGGTTCAACGCAACGTCGATTAAGAGAAATACTTTCATCATCAAAACAGTCAATTGAAACAGATTTAACACCTAATCTAGCAAATGAGGTTGATTCATCACAACTTCGATCAAGGGTAATGGCTCCGTTACCAAAACAATCTAACGAAACTGATTCGTTAATGAATCAGTCATATGAAATAAATCAAGCGCCACGTAGACCAAGAAGAACTTACACCCCGCCACAACCGCAAGAAATAAATTCATCACAAAACCAACTAAGTGAGGTTGATTCATCACGACCGCTATCAAGAAAAAAGCGTTCAGCAGCAAAACATCCTAGTGAAACTAATGTATCATCAGATCAACCGAGCGAAACAAACCAAACACGACGTAGACCAAGGAGAACGTATATCCCACCGAAATAAACAAATAAAATAGATCTTATAAATGAAACTACTAAAAATTCATTGTTGAAATCAGTAAAAAAATAATTACCTTCACTATTTAATGGCGAACTATAATAGGTATTTCATTACAACATATTGGATTGCTAAAAGGTTGATAATAATTTTCTAATAAATTTATATAAAAAATATCAACATTATTTTTTTATTCTTGCTATAATATTTTAGTATAAAGAAAGTAGTTCCAAACTCACCTGAAGACCCTTTGATGTGGTTTTAGGTTAAATAGCTTAATAATATTGTATTATTGTTAAATAGTTATGCACTACTCTTTTATGTAGTACATAACTTTTTCTTTATACCAATTAAACGAAGCGGAGATGAATGAATGGGTTCAAACAAAAATAAGGTTTATACTAATGAAATGATTCGATCACAAAATATGTTAGTGATTGACGAAACAGGTAATAAATTAGGTGTTATTTCTCGGAAGGAAGCATTAGCTTTAGCTGAGAGTAAAAATTTAGATTTAGTTCAAATAGCTCAACAAAAGGGTTCAACCATTTGTAAGTTAATGGATTATGGTAAATTTAAATACGAACAAAAACGTAAATTAAAAGAAAACAAAAAACACCAAACTATTGTAAAAACAAAAGAATTAAAAATCAAACCATTAATTGGTGATCATGATTTACAAGTTCGTGTCGATAGCGCAAAACGATGATTAAAAGAAGGCAACCGTGTCCAATTTGTTATCGAAGCACGTGGTCGAATGTGTACCAAACCTGAATATGTAACACTTGTTTATAAGAAATTTATTGATATGTTAGGCGAAGCTGGAACAATCCAACAAGCTAAAAAACAAGTTAATAATTTCCGTTATGAAACATTAATCGTTCCAAACAAAAAACAACCAAAGGAGTCAACCAATGGCAAAGATCAAACAAAAGACCAAAAGAGCAGTAGCTAAACGTTTTAGCATTACTAAAAATGGTGAATTAAAAAGAAAACACGCTTATCGTTCGCATTTAGCAACAGGACGATCAACAAAATCTAAAAGACATCTAAAGAAAGATGGATTGGTACATGTATCTGACAAAAAACGATACGACCAATTATTATCAAAATAAGGAAAGTAGGCAAAATACATGAGAGTAAAAACTGGAAAAGTAACCCGTCAAAGACATAAAAAATGAATCGAACTAGCTGAAGGTTCATATGGCTCAAGACATCGACAATTTAAAGTTGCAAAACAAACTGCTATTCGAGCAAGTCAATATGCATACCGTGACCGTCGTAATAAAAAACGAGATTTTCGTAAATTATGAATCGCAAGAATTAACGCTGCAGTTCGTGAACAAGGCTATACTTATTCACAATTCATCCACCAATTAGATGTACATAAAATCGATATCAATCGTAAAATGTTATCTGAGATGGCAATTGATAACCGCAAAGAATTCAACGCATTAGTTGAAAAAGCAATGAAATAATAATTAAGGAACCTTTCGAGGTTTCTTTTTTTATTCCTTATCTTAAATAATTTATAAAAGCGAATTGGTAATAGAATTAAAGGTTTTTTGATTTCAACTCAAATCGTAACGACTGGGATTAATTAAGGTTTTAAATATATGCTATAATAGATATAAATATAATAGATGGAGAATGCTATGAATAAAAGTGAAGTTATCCTAAAGTGAGGGTTACATCAAGACGCAACTAGAAATGAATTTAATTTTAATTATATTAAAAAGGTATTAAAAATTATTAATACTATTCAATTGCGCACAACCAACGATCGAAAACAAGCGATGATTGATAAAGCAGCCAATCCAATTAACCCAGATGTTTTTAGCGAACTAAATTTGGATGCAACCAAAAGTATTGTTGCTAGTATTCCGAACACCGTTGATAATATCAATAAAATTAAGCAATGACAGCGAAAATCATTGATGCTACTTTATCGTGAATACGTGGTTTTAATTAACAAAAAAAAGAAAGACACTTCACAAGTTAATAAAGTTCTTAAAGAAGATGAAATCTTTGGTTTTATGATTGGTTCAATCATGGATGCAAGTGAACGTTTGCGACCTAACTTTTATAAACACGATAAAATTGAAACAATTTATTTTCCTGAAATCATGCGGCTATGTGATCAATATTTAAACTACGATGAAATCTTAAAGTTATTCACGCGAATCAATGAAAAGTTTACAGTTGTTAAACCATACGAAAAGAATCCAAAATTCACTCCACCACGTTCTAAAACTTTTACTGAAGTAGAACCAGAAATTCTATTTTCAATTATTGTTAATTTTGTTAACAACGTACAATTACCAATTGATTACTTTAAAAGTAGAATGCAAAGGGACGCTTCTAAAACGGCAAAATTAAATGACGAATCAAAAAACCACCACAAGGACCATCTAAAGGCCATCTTGGCAAGTCGACTATTATATTCATCGAGTATCTTTTGAATCAACTCACACATCATTATTAACCGCCCATTAAACATTGCTAATTATTATCAATTCAACTTATACGAATTACAAGAGTGACAAGAATCAAACGACATTATTAAAGGTGTTTTTGATATGGCAACCAATATGGTACGATATCTTCTAAATGATTATTTATTAACAGCAGACAATCCCATTGTTATTAAGATGAATCAGCAAATTAGATTTATCTTTACACAAGTTGATGCGGCTTATTTATTAAGCAAAATTGATCCTCAACAAAAAACAACAACCGTGCGGATTGAAGATAAGGAACTAAAACATGAGCCAACCAAAAAACCAACCAAAAACCATTAATATCCACGATATCATTGCTGCTATTAAAGAACATTTAGCTAAGATTAGTGCTCTAGAATTTAATGGTTTATATAACAATAATTTAAAAAAATTACAGAAAAAATCAATTGCTTTAGACGAAACTCCAGTGACTGAAAATTGTGATGATTATCACGAAATATATGAGGTTTTAGATCATTTAGAAACATTTGTTGTGGGGATGGAATTGGATCAAAATATGATGTTAGAAATGATTGATGACACCATTTATTGTGTCATCGATTGCATCGCTAAAACGAATGATAAAACTTACAAAATGATTATTAAAAGCTTAATATAAAGCTAATTATTTAGGTTAAATATAAATTTATAAGGAGGCCATTTACAGGTCTCTTTTTATATTACTTAATCAAAAACTATTTGATAAATTACGATATTTTAGTTAGTTCACAAGTCATTCAAGGACTTGGCTTAAAGTTTTTAGCAACTAACGATATTGATTTATCTAATATTAATCTTTACTTTTAGTTTATATTTATATAAAATTAAGTGCATGCAACGTTAGGAGTACACATGGATAAGAAACAAATAAGAAATTTTAGCATTATAGCTCATATTGATCACGGGAAATCAACCTTAAGTGATCGGATCATCGAATTCACCAATACGTTGTCAAAACGTGAGATGCATGATCAAATTCTTGATTCCATGGATATTGAACGTGAACGTGGTATTACCATTAAATTAAATGCAGTGCAAATTAAATATATTGCTAAAAATAAAGAAGAGTATTTGTTCCATCTAATCGATACCCCAGGACACGTTGATTTTACGTATGAAGTATCACGAAGCTTAGCTGCTTGTGAAGGGGCCTTGTTAGTGGTTGATGCTGCTCAAGGGATCGAAGCTCAAACATTATCAAACGTTTATTTAGCGCTTGAAAACAACTTAGAAATAATTCCTGTCATTAACAAGATCGATTTACCATCAGCTGATGTTGAAAAAGTAAAGCAAGATATTGAAGAAATCATTGGCCTTGATTGTAGTGAAGCACCTTTAATTTCTGCTAAAAGCGGACTTAACATCGAAGATGTAATGGAAGCTATTATCAAACATATTCCACCGCCATTAGATGGTCATGATGATGCTCCTTTACAAGCATTGATTTTTGATTCGTTTTATGACTCATACAAGGGTGTTGTATGTTTTATTAGAATTAAAAATGGAACCGTTAAAATCGGCGATAAAATTAAAATGATGAGCAACAACAAGGAATTTACAATTTCGGAGTTAGGTGTAAGAACACCTAAAATCATTAATAAGGATATCTTAGTTGCTGGTGAAGTCGGATGAATTGCAGCGGCTATTAAAACCGTTAAGGATATTAATGTTGGTGATACAATCACTCATGTTAACCGACCTGCAGCCGAAGCGTTAGCTGGCTATAAGAAAATTTTACCAATGGTTTATTGTGGTTTGTATCCACTTGATACTAGTCAGTATGAAGACTTAAAAGAAGCGATGGAAAAAATTAGTTTATCTGATGCTTCATTAACTTATGAATTTGAAACATCACAAGCCTTAGGGTTCGGGGTACGTTGTGGCTTCTTAGGTTTATTACACATGGATGTAATTCGTGAACGAATTGCGCGCGAATATAACATTGAATTAATCATGACAGCACCGTCAGTTATTTATAAGATTCAAAAAACGAATGGAACATCAGTTGAAATTGATAACCCTAGTGATTTTCCCGACCGAACTGTAATCGATAAAGTAACTGAACCATTTGTTAAACTTGTTGTGATTACACCTGATATCTATTTAGGTTCAATTATGGAATTATGTCAATCCTTTCGAGGCACTTATATGGACCTTGAATACCTTGATGACACACGGCGTCGTTTGATTTATAAAATGCCCCTAGCTGAAATTATGTACAACTTCTTTGATCGTTTAAAATCAGCGTCAAAGGGTTATGCGACTATGGATTATGATCTAATTGGTTATGAAGCTGGTCGTTTAGTTAAGGTTGATATTTTATTGAACGGGGAGCGAGTTGATGCTTTAAGTTTGATTTGTCACAAAGACTTTGCTTACAGTAAATCAAAATTTATTTGTGAACGTTTAAAACAAGTAATTCCACGTCATCAATTTGAGGTTCCGATACAAGCGGCTATTGGTGGTAAAATTATCGCTCGTGAAACTATCAAAGCGATGCGAAAAAACGTTTTAGCTAAATGTTATGGGGGCGATATCACCCGTAAGAAAAAATTATTAGAACAACAAAAAAAGGGTAAGAAGAAATTAAAAGCAATCGGTAGCGTGCAAGTGCCACAAGATGCTTTTGTAAAAGTATTAAGCGAGGAGTAGATTAAGCTGTTTATCTTAAATACATGAAGTCCGTCGGCCACAAGTATTACGGTTAATTTGATTATATTCTTGATTATAATTGTTGGTTCAATCGTTATTATTAGTCGTCTTAAATTTGTTAATAAGGGATATAAATATCTCTTTATTTTTTACACGATCTTTTGAATCCCGTTAATGTTAACAAGACCTTATCGTGGCACAATGCAAAAGAGTCTTGACCTCGATTTTCTTTGATTAGCTTTAGCGGCTTATGGTTTTGTTGGAATCTTTATGCGGTTATTCGCTGATTACTTTGCTTACAATTTTCAAAGCCGAAAAGCTTTTTTATACTTAGCGATTATCATTGAATTTGCAACCTTTATCCCAGTTATTATTGATCCAAGTACAACAACGAATGTGATTCAAGCTTTAGGAGTTGGAGTCGGCGCTAGTTGTATTGGTTCGTTTGAATTACTCTTTAAAGAGCAATATGGTAAATCCAAGGTTTATCTAACGGTATCGATTCTTTCGATCCCGCCTTTATTGGCTAACTTTTTAACAGCCCCAATTCAGTCAGTTGTGAGTAGCGCTTCAATGATCGATGGGAGTCGTGATGTTGACATCCTTAAGTATTTATGATTGATTGGTTTATGTTTTATTGTGATTGCTTTTTTGATGTTATTTTTTGTTAAAGAGAATCAATATTACTTTGGTCTAGTTAATCAAACAAAACGAGTTAGTAGTCCCAAACAAAAGTGGCAATATTTAATAATTGCCTTAATTGGTTTTATGATTATGTTCGTTAAATTCAGTAATTCGGGGAGTGTTGGTTTATTACATTTGCAAATGTTAGGGCAACTATCAAATGAAGCGACCAGTGCTTATGAAGGATATTTATCGGTCATCTTTAGTTTGGCCCAATTGGTTGCTGGGATTCTGATGGGGACCTATTTAATTAAAAAGTGAAGCATTCACCAGATCTTTAGTTTGGGTGTCGGGTTATGAATTTTATATCATATCGTGGTTATCTTTAATCCGAGTCCGTATGCTTATATGGTAATCCATTCACTTAATGGGTTTAGCTATGGTATCCTTTATAATTTAATTTTAGCAATTGTTTTATCTTATAGTTTTAATACCAAAAAGATCACCCCGATGGGGATGTACCAATCAATCCTTTCAATTGGAATTACCGTCAGCGCTTTGTTTACTGGTTGATTAAAAGGCGATGTTTTAAACATCAATCAATCGTTAATATCTTACATGCATATTAATGGGATCTTGAACATTGTTTTAATTGCCGCTTGTGTGGTGATGGCCGGTTTGTATTATTTGCTATATCGTTCAAATGATACCAATAAACCAGACCAAAGATGGTATCTCTAACATCTAATCAAATGTTATTGAGCCATAAAATTAAATAAGTTATTTTGTTATTTGCAATTTAACTTATTTTTTATTTTTAATTATAATGGAGTTTGTCGCAACATTTATTTTAAACTAAAATTTAATTTATATTTAATAATCAAATGCTAATTATAGAGTGATTTTTTCATTCTCTAAAATTAATAATAAATATTTTTTTGATTAAAGTTAAATTATAAAAACTATCAATTAAGGGATGGAAATGATAAATATCGCTAAAACCTTATCAAATAACATAAATTATTTATCGTAAATATTATAATTATTATAGATAGTTTAGAGGGTCGAATTAGATATGCAGATAAATAAAATATTTAAATCAAGTATAGTAATTGCTTTTAGTTTAGCGTTACCTTTTTCGCTTTTGTGAGGCGCTTCAAGTTTGCCGCGCCCGACAAACACAACAACTTTAAATACTTCAAACAACATTACCACTAATAGTGTCCAAACAATTAGCGATGCAAAAATAAATACGGTTGGTACTAAATATTGAGGGACTAAGCAATTTAATACACTTAATACAATTCATAAGGATGGCGTGCTTGTTAATTTAGGCGGAAATAACGAGGGTATGATTACGCTTGTTAGTATGACCGATCCCACAACTTTCATCCCAGATCCTGCTAACCCCAAATCTAACATATACAAGGGCGGCCCCTATGAGTTCGTTTTGTATGATAGAAGTAACGGCCAAATTAATAGTGAATTTAGTTTAGTTCAAAATGGTAATCCCTTTCAAATCACGGCTAATCAATATTTACTCGATTATTTTATTAACGGACATTACTTCTACGCTATTGTGATGAATGGCTTGCAAAAAGTTGAATTTAATTGCTTTAATTTGAATACCGGTGTGCGTGATGATTCAAAATCTTTTGAATATGCATTGGATGTGCCATTGAGATACGGGAATACCCGTAGTAATGACACCATCCATGCAAAGACGTTGTTTGTTGCTAATGGTCAATCGTATGAAAACTCCGATATTTATTTTTTGGCAGCAACAGGAGACTTAAACGGTTCAGAGAAAATTAAGATTTATGCTTTTAATATAGCTAAACCACTTACCCCGTTAATTGCAGCGAGTGAATATGCTCCTTTACCATTTAATTCTTTACCGAATTCAAATTCGCTTATCCCTTGTGGTTTGGTAGAATATAATGGCGAAATTGTTGTTTATTTATACACATGAAATTATTATAATATTTCAACAATAACTTTTGGGTTTGACCCTAAACATTTTAATGCTATAAATTATAAAGCTACTTGACGAGATGGCTCTGATCCATCACCAATAAGTATGCAACCAAAAGACCAACAAATAAATTGAGGTTTCTTAAACGACCCTGATAAATCATCTAATCAAATAAGAACTTTTATAATTCCGATTAATAAAACAGAATTTTATAGTTTTATGTATTTTGACAATCCAAATGGTAGTCATTCACAGCGTGCCGATATGCAAACACCAGCAGAAAATTGATTAATTATGACCAAATTAGATTCAACTAGACCAGAAAAATGAAATGGTGATTATGGTGTAGATAACCCTGGTTATTATCATTGAATTAGTTTGAATGTGTTGCCTGGAGAATCAACCACAGTTACCACTCATAAATATTCAACAATTAGTCATACTGATGATACATTATACATTGAAGAAGTTGCGGGCAAAGATAATGGTGGGGCCGATAATTATAAAATATATGAAATTCCGGTAACATCAAAGGGTTCTAAAAATATGACGACACTCGATGATATCTTTGCATCTGAATCTGAAATTGCAAATGGAACTAAATACACCATCAATAATTCACCGAAGGATTATTTATATTCGACTGTGGTTCCAATAAGCGGATCTTTTGAGAATACCGTTGCTAAACCAGAAATGATAGTAACTGACACCGGTGGTGCTATTATATTTGATGTTGATACTGTTGGTTCGAACGTAGTTAATGAATATCAAATTGGTAAGACTACTAAAAGTTATCGAAATATAGATGATAATAATAAATACTCTAATTTAGTTGCCACGTTTTATAATTATAAAAATGGTAATAAAGTTCCAGATTTTGATGATGTCTTGGATGGCGATGTTTTTAATAAAACAATCACATATAATAAATTCAATAAAGAATATAGCCGTAACGGTAATTTAACAAAAGTGCAGACAACCTTCCAAAATAGATTGTCTGAAGCCAACGATTCTTTTAAAGATAGTGTTAATGTGAAAATGTCGAATACCAATGTTAAGAGTAAAGATTTTTTCACTGGCTCTGTAGACTTCTCCTATAAAGTAACCGGAGCAAGTGCTTGAACAAATCGCGGTGTATATGATCAAAAATTAAATTTAAGCCATAATGTCTTTATGTTCGATTGAGTTGTTACCGGTAGTATAATTGCTGTCGTTGCACTATTAATTATTTTATCGTCATTAACTGGTTTCATTATTCATAAAAAGAAATCAAAGCGTAGAAAAAGCTCTCGTTCCGCTCGTAAGCAAAGTAACTATATGCAACTTAATGATGCTCGCTCAACAAGCGGATCGTCGCGTAGTTCGCGTAGTACACCTTTGCGATTAGCAAACAGCAACGAATATTATGATGATAATTATGACGAATATTATGATGATAATTATGATGCTGACAACCATGACGATGATAATTATGACGCTGACAATCATGATGATGATAATTACAAAGATGATAATTACGACGGCGACTCTAACGACGGAGATTATAATAGCGGTAATAAAGATAACGGTTATGATGAAGATGGTTATCATACACCAGAACCACGTAATCCAAAAAATAAACGAAAAAGATAATTTTCTAAATAATTATTGAAAATACCGAGTTAAATAAAATATGAAATGTGAAATTTATTTTACTTTCATATTTTATTTTTTCTTAAAATTAAAAATAAGAGCCTAAATTTTTATTGATTGATATAAAGTTAGTTAATAAAAATGCTAAAACCTTATCAAATAACACAAAATACTTGTCGTAAATATTATAATTATTATAGATAGTTTAGAGGGTCTAATTAGATATGCAGATAAATAAGATATTTAAATCAGGTATAGTAATAGCTTTTAGTTTAGCATTGCCTTTTTCGCTTGTATGAAGCACTTTGAATCTACCACACCCGATTAACACAGCGACTTTAAATGCCTCAAACAACATTACAACTAATGGCAATCAAGCAACCGATAGCGCAAAAGTAAACACGAGTGGTACCAAATATTGAGGGACCAAACAATCGGCTGCACTTAATACAATCCATCAGGATGGCGTGTTTGTTAACCAAGGTGGAAACAATGAAGGGATGATTACCGTTGTTAGCACAACTGACCCCACAACAAAAGTAGGTGGTCCCTACGAATTTGTTTTATATGACAGAAACAACGGACAAATTAACAGTAATTTCCATTTAACTCAAAATGGTAACCCGTTCCAAATTATGAATGATCAATATTTACTTGATTATTTTGTTAACGGACATTACTTTTATGTTGTCGTCATGAATGGTTTACAAAAAGTCGAATTTAATTGCTTTAATTTGAATAATGGTGCGCGCGATGATTCGATATCTTTTGAATACGCATTAGATGCTGATTTACAATATAAAAACACTCGTGGTGGTGATAATAATAGTAAAACGTTGTATGTCACTGGTGCTCAATCCTATGAAGATCCCAATACTTATTTTCTTGCAGCAACGCGGGACATACAAGGATCAGAAAGAATTAAAGTATACGCTTTTGATATCGCTAAACCACTTAAGCCGTTGATTGTAGCGAGTGAATATGCACCTATGCCTTATACATCAACAATAATCCCTTGTGGTTTAGTAGAATATAATGGTGAAATAATTATTTATTCAATTTCGCTAGACAACCCTAATATTTCAACGACAACCTTTGAATTTGATCCCAAAGGATTAAGTGTGAGTTACAAAGCAACATGAAGCGATAATGCATACCCTATGGATCACAACACTAAAAAACCCACAAAACCAACCAACCAACCAACAGACCAAGTTATGAGCTGAGAGGAATTGAATGACATTGGTTTATCGCTTAACCAAATAAGAACTTTTATAATCCCGATTAATGAAACTCAGTTTTACAGTTTTATGTATTTCGATAATCCGTCCGGTCAGCATAGTATCAAATGAACAAATGCTCCAATGGAGAATTGATTGATAATGACTAAATTAGATTCTACTCAACCAAAAAAATGAAACGGTAATTATCGTGTCAACGACCCCGGTTATTACCGCTGAATCAACTTAAATATTTTGGGTGATGAAAAGGCAACGGAAACAAGTCATGGATATTCCACCATCAGTTATACGCACGATGCATTATATGTTGAAGAAGTGGTAGGCCAAGATAAAACGGGTGCAGATAATTATAAAATATATGAAATTCCTGCGGTATCAAAAGATTCTAGTAAAATAACGACTCTTGATGATATTTTTGCAACTGAGTCTGAAATTACAAACGGAACTAAATTTCTAATTAATGATTCACCAAAAGATTATTTATATTCGACCGTTATTCCAATAAATAAAACTTTTGAAAACACTATTGCTAAACCAGAAATGATGGTAACAGATACCGGTGGAGCAATCATAATCGATAAAAGTATGATTGGGTCAAATACGGTCAATGAATATCAAATCGCTAAAACAAACGGAAGTTATATTGATATAAATGATAATAATAAAAATGCAAATTTAGTAGCTACATTTTATAATTATGAAAGTGGTAATAATGTTCCAGATTTTGACGGTGTTTTAGATGGTAACATTTTTAATCAAACTATCACTCATAATAAATTTGATAAAGAATATAGTCGTAATGCTAATTTAACGAAAATCGAAACAACTTTTGAGAGTCGTCTAATTGAAGCTAACAATTCGTTTAAAGGTAGCATTAATGTGAATATGTCAAATTTCCATGCCAAGAGTAAAGATTTTTTTACTGGCGTAGTAGATTTCTCTTATAAAGCAACTGGAGCGAGCGCTTGAACAAATCGTGCTGTTCATAACAAACAATTAGATTTAAGCCATGATGTTTTTATGTTTGATTGGATTGTCACTGGTAGTATAATCGCTGCGAGTGCACTAATAATTATTTTAGCAACAATCATAGGGGTCGTTACTCATAAAAATAAAAAGAAGCGAGATAAGAACTCTCGTAATGCTCGCTTGCCAAAGAAATACACCCAACTTATTAACAATCGTTCCAAGGGCGGAAGCACACGGAAATCAAACCATAGATCTTCACAAATGGCTAATGACGAATATTATGATGATGATGGCTATGATGATGGTTATGATAACCCACCACCAGGTAGTCCTAGAAATAACCGAGGAAGATAATTTTCTCAAAAACTTATAAAAATAATAAAATATGAAATTAATTTTTTACTTTCATATTTTATTTATAGTATCTAAAATCAATAAGTATAAACCTTATTGATTGCAGTAAAGTTAGTATAATAAAAAAGTAAAAGAGAAATTATAAATAACCATTTATAACCTGGGGTAAATCATGAAAAAAATTTATATTATATGTGAAGGTGAAACCGAACAAACATATTTTGGTCATCTCAATAATGAACTAATGACCCAAAATAAACAGGTTCAAATAATCAACGTCAAACCAATTTGTTTTGACATTGGTTTGTCTAATGTTTTAGATTTAACAAGAATGGCTACATTACTATTTTGTGATGATCTAAAAACAATAAAATTAAAACAAACGTATTGGATTTTTTATGGATATTGATTTTTAGTTGAAAACGGCTTGATGAATCAAACATGAAAGAAATTTGAGACTTCTTTTAAACCCGCTTTAAACCTTGTAGGCAATGTCAAAAAAATGTTAATTAAAGAATTGACGCTTGATACATTTTTGCATGCTGGTGACGTCTTTAAATGCTTGCAAGCTCTCTATCCAATGATTGTTGCAAATGATTTTAAAGATTTTTTAATAACTAAGAATAAACAATGTGAAAAACAAGCCTTAAAAGCATTGATTGTTGATCGTGATGAAGGTTCTAATTTACCACAGCAATTAGCAGAAGCAGTTTTAATGGCTAATAAATTAGATTATCAATTTTATCTTAGTAACCCTTGCTTTGAAATATTTCTCATTCTTCATTTTTTAGATGTAAAAGAATATCTTGATGCAATGGAAATAAAAAAATTAACTAAGTTTAAAAAGGACCCTTATCGAAAGCTAAAGGATGACCGTCATTTGTTTAATCGTTCCCCAATAGTTAACATTAATAATTTAGATAAGAATAAAACAATTGTTGAAACCGACATTACTAAATTATGTAGTGGCGCAATCGGAACAAATCTTTTTGAATTATTAGATTATATAAAACATTCATAATTTATAGCTAAATTATTGAGCAAGGTTTTTAATAAGAAAATTACCAATTATAATAATCCATTTGCTATTTGTCTTATAAGCAAGAAATTATATTACAAAATATAATTTGCTAATTATAAAGTGAAATATAAGCGTATGTTATAATAAGCATAGATATAGATATTGGTATTTGCTTTAAATACTATTTAAAGTTATTGCTAAAAAGGGGGACAAAATGAACAAAATAATTAAATCTATTGGATTTATTTTTTCATTATCAATTCCGTTAGGATGCATCGGTGCACTAGCGGTTAGTACGCAAGATAATCATTCTGTTAATAATGTTGTTAGCAACGCAACAACTGGCCCTTCAGCTTTATCATCCATCAGTCCGTCGACAACAACGGCGACTTCCATTTATGAATTTACAACAAGTAATTGAAACGCAACAAAAGTAGCTACTGATTTTCCTGATCGATTCGCATCAACCATTGAAAGTAGCCCGGCTGATAAAACTAAATTAAAGGGCGATATTATTGTTCCCAGCGGTTTCAGTAGTTATACACCGATTATTACAGTTAAGGCTGATGATGCTGGAGATGCCGCTAATAAGGCCGGGACCATTTATGTTAGGTATGATTATAGCGCTTCTGGGCTGCCTAGCGCTGCCCTACCATATCAAGTTCAAAGTCACGTTTATAATAGTTTTAATTACTTGCCCGATTACACTTGAAGTATTGATGCATCGAGTATAAATCGTAACCAATTAGCTTCCAATCTTAAAGCTAGCGATGTTAAACTAATTGAATCTCCTAAAATGAAAACCATTGCACATACCACTGCTATCGCTGGTATTGACGATGGCGACGGGACATTAACAATTACAGTAAAATATCCTTCTTTACCTAATATAGTTAATCTTAATCATAAGCAATTAACTATTACCGATTTTTATCATACTAGTGACTTCGCTATTAAAAGCTGGGGTACCTTAAGTCCAGCTCAATTAGCTGTCGCACCGACAGAGGTAACTCAAGCTGATGTACTTAGTTGAGTAGATGTACAAAATAATGATGCCAATAAACCCATTAAATTAAATGCGGGATTAATTGGGGTAACGCCAACCGTTGACCTTAGTAGCACTAAGGTGCAAAATAATATGACTGGTTATCTTTATGTAGGATTAACGTTTACTGATCCTTCGATTATTCGTGGGGGAGTTACATTTACAAAACAAATTCCAAACTTCTTTAATCAAGCGAACTACTCTATAACCGTAGATACATCAAAAGTGAATCGAGATAAGTTGGCAAAAGATGCTAAACCAAGTGATTTTACTAATGCCATTGTGCCATCGCCAGCTCTTTTAAAATACGGGGGTTCCCCTACAATATCTATTCATGGTGCGGATGATACTAAAGGTACATTGGAAGTATATTGCCATTACCCTAATTTAATAAATACAATACCGATTCTTGATTATTCTTATAAAGTTACAGGATACGACGATGGGTCTTTCGTGTTTCAAAAATTTGACAATAAGAAGAAGCTAATGCCAACTGAAATCGAAAAAGAGATTAACACGGATGGCTCTGACTGACAATCAGTGGCTTTCGTTGATTCTAATCGAACGGACGCTCGCTATAGTCCATATATATTTTCAGCAAAATATCCTAATGGTATTAAACCAACTGTTTTAAAAGGCGGCGCTAACAATGATAAAGGGACGCTTACAATCACTTACGATTTTTCTAAAATATCTGCTTTACCAATAAGCCTTAGAGTTGTTCAAACGCACGAATATAGCGGTTTACCAACGCCAACAATTGTCGCTAATGATATTCCACCAAAAAAGAACGATAAAGCTAATTACGATATTAATGGATCTGATATCAACGGCGACAATGTCGCGAATTATATTATCGTTGATAAAGATACTGAAGCCAGAATGGAACAGCAAGGATACAAAATTAGTTATGATATTGTTTTAAATAAGAACGGTTCAGTTTCAGTAACTGTTGTTTATACTAATGCAGCCCATAAAGAAATTAAATGTGCTCCCGTTGTTCTTGACGGTTTTAAAACTAATGCACCATGGATCGCTCAAAACTGGTGAATTATTTTAGTGATTGCAGCTGCAGTAATTGCCGTATTAATCTTATTAATGTTTTTAGTAAAACAAAGAAAAAAAAGAAAATTGAATGAAAAAACAACTAAAAATAAAATTGATAAATCAAAGAAATAGGATCAAAAAGCATTTAAAATAAATGCTTTTTCTTTTATAAATTCAGATTATTAATAAAAATCTTTAACATAATTTGGGGTGAAATTATAATTTTTTATGGCGTCACATTCTTAAAGTGCCGTTTATGCTAGCTTTTAAAAATATACCAACTTACTATCACACAGAATTAAAATTTTCTTAAAATGATATAATTAATATATTAATTAGATTTAGAAGTGATGGTAATAATATGAATAAAATGAAAAGGAAATATTTTAAAATCTCTGCATTAACAGTGTTAATAGCAGGAAGTATTGTTTTGCCATCTGTCCTTATTGTTAATAATATTTCTGACACAACCAAAACACCTAATTCTAATACAGCTATTAATAACGCTAATCCAAACAACACAATGAAAAACGAAGTTGTTAAGCAAGTTAGAATTAAATATAAAACCAATATTGGAAGTTATAATATGTTTAATCATATGCCATCAATGATGCCTTTTATTAAAAATGGTAAAGTTTATAGTTCGGCCAATAATGAAACTGGTGGTTTGATTGTCTATGATGATCAAGGGGCTATTGTCAATTCTTTTAGTGGTTCAGAATTCACTCCGGAAGTTGGAGCTCACGTTCAGTTAATTGAAACCGTTGTTCCATCAAGTAAGGGAACCTACCTTTATATTTCGACATTAGATAGCGTTTATTCTGGAAGCGGTAGTAGCATTACACGCACCGATTCTTATTCGACTATTTATAAATGAGATTGAAACAATAATGTTTTAACTAAAATCACTAACTTAAAAGATTTAACAAATTATACCAATGATTCTTATATGATGAAAGTTATTCCCGGAACAACCGAAGATAAAGATCAAATTTTTGGTTATTTTTCAGACTATAGAGTCGGTGACAAAACACATGCAACAAGTATAAGAATGTGTGAAAATAATTATTTTGTTGTTAGTGCTGATCAAAAAACCCGCTATGCGGGAACATTGTATTATGATCATATTTCAGGAACGAATTTATCTTTCTATAAACGACCAACTGATTTAATGATTGTTTCTAAAGGGGCAAACTCATATCAATTATTAACTTATTTTAAACCTTATAACAATCATGATGGTAGTCAATGGCATAGCATTGTAATAGCAAAATTGGATTTTTCAATTGATCCATCTAACAAGTTGGCTTTTGCATCATCAGCACCAGTTTATTATAATGGTGGTGGATGACAGTACGGATTAAGACTGACCCAACCAGATAAAGTTATTATGTCAACCGATACAATTGTTGATGCTCCATCAACTACTAACTTCAAAAATTTTAATGTTAATTATTATAATGCGCACGGTGGTTTTGGTTCAACAGCAACTGTACTAAAGGGTGATTATTCACTAGATTATGGTACGTTAGGTAGTTATCATAGTGCCGGGATTCATAATAGTATAAATTATCATATCCTTGAACAAGATGGTACGCCAGATGGGAATCATGTTTATGAATTATATAAAAATAGTCGTTCAATCGCGACCAATGTACCAAATAACTCAATTAATCTAAACCACGTGTTTGATACTAACTATCACATTGATGCTCATTCAACGATTGATGGGTTTACATATACTGATGCCAATAAATCGAAATTATTGGTTTTTGATAGTGCTAAAAATGTTATTCAATATGACACGACTAATCAAACCTATACTTTAAAAAAGGGAATTGAATTTGAAGACGCCAGTAACGTTCCGATGGCAACAAAACATAAACTGCCGAGTGAAGTACTAGATAGTCAACTAAAAACAATGGTTAAACAAGTTGGTTTAACAACTAATGCTAATCATGTTAGAATTTCTAAATCAGCTGATGATAGCACTGGTAAATTAACCGTTAATATTTACGTTGCTGGTGATGATGGTCAAGTTTATAATAAATCAGAAACTTACACTGGTTTTTTGACTAATGATTTCACTAGTCCCAATTGACAAGCAAATTGATTATCTAACACTTCTTCAAGTATTGATAAACTTAAATTACCAACAGCTATTTCTGATAGCACAATCAAAGGGTGAGTTACAATTGGTTCTAGTTTAGCTTATTATAAAGCAAAAGATCCGGTTATCATTAGAGATGATACGAGTGGCTCAATTACCGTGACATTAAGTTATGATAATTTACCGCCTAGTGTGCAAATTACATATTCAAAAACTTATACCGGTTTTTATGATTATAGTGATTATTCTTTTGATTCTACTAACTGAAAGGATGTTACTCCTAAAGATCGCCTTCCTTCACAAGTCACAGATACTGATATTGCAAATATAATTAATCCCAATAAACCAAAAGCGATTAAAGCAATCACTTCACAACCACCATTAGTAACAATAAAAAATGATGCCACCGGTGTGATTGAAGTGTCGTATGATTATAGCAACAAAGGACTACCAGCTGGCATTAATTTGCATCCATCTCATACCTACAAAGGTTTTAAAACTGATGATGATTACACTGTCAAATTAGATAACGCTAAAGCGGCCGCTTTAAGTAAAAAGCAGCTTCCAAGTGTTGTGAATCAAACACAGGCTTACGCTTTGTTAAATGTACCCACTATCATGAGCGGTCTACCAAATTTATCACATACAGTAGATCTTAAACCAAATGATGACACTGGTGAATTAGCTTTCACTGTGACTTATAAAAATGCCCCAGTAAGTGTTCAAAGTGTTTATACTTTTACTATCAAAGGGTTTCAAAATACGTCCCAAATCCAGGTGCTTAATTGGGGTGTTATTCAAGATAAAAATTGTCGCCCTTCTGATTTAGCACTTAATTCAAGCACTGTGATTTCAGACATGATTACTAATAACGAAATTGTTCTCGGTGCTGCTTTAAAAGTTTTGCCAATACCAACTATTAAGTATGATCCCAATGACGCTAACGGTTCTTTAAATGTAACTTTATCATATACAATTAATGGGAAAGCATATAATTTCACTAATCAATATCGTGACTTTTATACTTCTGATGCTTATAGCATTTCAATTGATGCAACCAAACTTGATAAAAATAAGTTAGCTTCTCAGGTTGATAAATCAGAAATTAAGAATAATTTAACTAGAAGTGCTGCCATCAACAAGTATGGTTTAAAAGGTGAATCAATCGTTTTAACACATGATGATGCCACAGGAGTTTTGATTGCTAAGGTTTCATATACTGGTCTAGGGGCTGGGATTCCTAATGAGTTTAGTTTGAATATCTCAGGTTATAACAAAACAAGTGATTATGGCATAACTAATTGAGGGACAATTCCAGCCACAAAAAAGACGCCCCGCTCATATTCAACTAGTGACATTGATGCACTTATTACAAAAGGAAGTGCGTTCGCTGCTGCAACTCCGATATTAACATTGTCATACGATGATGTCCACGGTAGCATCACAGCATCTATTACAGCGAGTGCACCGACCGGTTGACCGCTCGCAACTAAATATCCAAGAACATTCACGCACACTTACGAAGGACTTTATAATGTTAATGATTATTATTTAAACATTAACAGCTCAGCTTTAAATGTAAATACGACGTTTGCTAGTAAAATAACCAAAGCCGATATTACAACAGCCATCCTTAAACCGAGTGCCGCCTTAAAAACTGAAGGTGTCTTAGTTTCGAGCGCGACTATATTGACACCTGATGATGATAATGGAACATTAATAATCAATGTTTCCTATACAATGAGGGCAAAACAAGTTCCAACAACTTACACATTGATCGTTTCAGGCTTTTTAACAAAAGCTGATTATCAAGTAAAGGATTGAGCGGATAGCAATATCGTGGTTTCAACCGTTGAAGCTAAAACGATAACCAGTCAAAATATTTTAGACGATATCAATAATTCAACCATTAAATTAAACGCTGGATTAGATGCCCTTAAAGGTAGTCTTTTAGTTGGTGATATTACGGTCACACACCATAACTCAATCGGTTCAATTGATGTTGAAATTGATTTTAAGAGCACTGACGTGCCATTACCTTTAACCGGTAAATACTTCCATACTTATAATGGTTTTAAAAAAGCTGATGCGGGTGGTGTAACCTTAGATCCAAAGAAATTTGATAAGAATAAATATGCCAGCAAAGTAACTCAACAAAACGTCTATGATAGCTTGCTTAAAACAGGCGATTGAGCTAACGCTACGATTGCCCCAAAGGATATTCAATTAATCTCCGATAATTATGAGGGAACATTATTGATCCAATTGAATTTTGGTAATATGGCAAGCGGAACTAACGCAACTTACTTCATTTATGAAACAGGTTTTACAACGATTTAATAGAATATGAATTTCAATCATACTTGTATTTTAATAATAAAAATCAAAACTCTTGTTACGGGTTTTGATTTTTTGTTAATGTGTATTCTTTGAATAATTAATTTAGAATTATAGGAGTTTCAACT
>JAACJW010000020.1 GCA_021378525.1 Ureaplasma sp. Hg2
CCAAAAGAAAATATATTTTGTTTTAAGTAATCAAATGGATAGTGAAGAATTAGTGGTTGATATAACCGTAAGGAATTAAAGGTAATAATATGAAAACGATAAAAGTAGAACTTTTTAAACGAATGTTATTCGGTGGTGGCGCAATCATTGAAAAACAATATGAATATATTAACGACCTTAATGTATTCCCGGTGCCAGATGGCGATACCGGTACCAATATGAAAGTTACAGTATTGGGTGCATTAGACACTATCAAAGAAATTGAACCATTAGACCCAAGCGTAATTGGTCAAAAGTTTTCACGCGGATTATTAATGAGTGCACGAGGAAATTCTGGCGTTATTTTTAGTCAAATTATAAAGGGCTTTGTAAGTACATTTGCTGAAGGCTCAAATGAAATAACAATTCCCCAATTAGTTCAGTCATTTGACAAAGCAAGAGAAATTTCATACAAAGCAGTGGCGACGCCAGTTGAAGGTACAATCTTAACAGTTATTCGAGTTACGAGTGAAAAAATATTGGCACATAAGAAATTTGAAAGTGTTGAAGAATTATTTTCAGTCGCTTTAAGGGAAGCACTAATTATTTTAGAAAAAACCCCGGAAATGTTAGAAGAATTAAAAGAAGTCGGTGTAGTAGATTCTGGTGGTTACGGTTTGTGTTGTTTTTTAGAAGGCATGAATGCAGTTCTAAATAACAAAATGAACGATTTGATTAATCAAAAAATCGAAAAGAAAGTTCATAAAAAAAGTGCTGTAGGTGATTTCGCTGTTCTTTCTAACAAACATGAGACCAATGAAGGTTTTGGTTATTGTTCTGAAATCATTATGCAAATTGGAGCAAAAATCCAACCCGATGATTATGACAAAACAAAATTTGATCTTGATAATTTTCGTCGGCAATTAGAAAAGATAGGTAATTCGTTAGTTTGTGTTCAAGATAGTGATATTGTAAAAGTACATATCCATAGTGTTGACCCAGGTCAATTTTTGAAATTGTGTCAAAAATACGGTGAGTTCGCTAAAGTTAAATTTGAAAATATGACAAATCAATTTCATGAAAATATGGAACGTCGCGGGATTATTATAGCTAAACCGAATGAAGATGCTTCATTGACTGAAAAGCCAGCCATTATCATTACGGTACCTTCTGAAAAAATTGCTTCAATTATGAAAGAAGATTATTCTCTAAAATATACAATTAATACAGAAGCCAATGGAAATCCTTCGATTCAAGATTTTCTTAGAAAAATACAAGAGACAAAATCGCGCTCAGTTTATATAATCACTGACGATTCTAATATTATTTTAGCTGCAACTCAAGCGGCGGATATTGCCCGTGACAATATAAATGTTATCATTATTCCAGGCAAGAATATTTTTGAAGCATTGATGGCCGGATTAGCTTATCAGCCCAATCTTGATTTTAATATCAACACAAGAGAAATGACAAAGATAGCTAAAAATACAGTTTCTGCAATGGTTTCAACCTCGATTAAGAACGTACAATACAAACACATCACTGTAAAGAAAAATGATTATATTGGAATTTTAAACAAAAAAGTTTTAGTTAGTAATCGCGATGAAGAAGCAGCCGTTAAGGAAACAATTGATAAATTAATGATGAAGATCAAGCAACCAGATATAGCAATGTTGTTCTATGGTCAAAACGCAAGTATTGAAGTTGTAAGAAACGTTGAAAAATATATCAATGAAGTATATGGTTGTTATTGTGAAGTAAGAGATGGTAATCAAAAAGTTTATAGTTACTACATAGGTTTACAATAATCAAGTAAGGAGTGTTATATGAAATTAGCAATAGATGTCATGGGATTTGAAAATAATATTGATGAAGCTATTAAAGCTAGTCGAGGCTTTATTAAAAAACATAAAGATGTCTCGCTTGTTTTGGTTGGCGACGATCAAGTTATTAAAGATAAAATGTTTCCAACTGATAAATTTAGTGTGGCACCGGCAAGCCAGGTTGTTTTACCAACCGATAATTTATTGGTGGCGCGACGTAAAATTGATTCATCAATGATGGTTGCAGCTAAACTTGTAAAAGATGGAAAAGTAGATGGCTTTTTGAGCGCGGGTTCAACTTCTGCTTTTGTTTCAACCGTATATTCAGTTTTTGGTTTAATTAAAAATGTGGATAAACCTGGCTTTATGCCTTGAGTACCCTCAACAAATGGGATTGGATTCAACCTATTGGATGTTGGTGCTTCACCAATTTGTACACCTAAAGATTTACATAATTTTGCTAAAATGGCAAAGATTTATGTTGAGAAAGCACGTCATATTGATAATCCGCGAATTGGAATTTTAAATATTGGAACAGAGGAGTATAAAGGTTTGGACCTTCAGCGTGAAGCTCACAAGTTATTAAAAGAAGATAAATCATTAAATTACATTGGTTTCGTTGAATCAAGACGAATTATGAATGGTGTTGTTGACATTGTTGTTACTGATGGTTACAGTGGTAATCTAGTTTTAAAAGCTTGCGAGGGAACCGGGAAGGCATTAATGCACACTATTAAAGATGCATACAAAAAACCAATAAATTATTTAGGAGCAATATTTTCACTTGGGATGATTCGAAAAATGATGCATACATTTGATTACAAAAATCATGCTGGAGCATTTGTCCTAGGATTAAATTATGTAGCTGTTAAAACGCATGGTTCGGCCGATGCTAAACAATTTTATAGTTCACTGCAAATGTTATATGATTGTGTTAATGCAAATGTATTAAAAGATATTAAGACGAAAATGGAAAACAACAATGGATAAACAACAAGAAATTTTAAATGAAATTTTAAGTAAGTTCGATATTAAAATTACAAAACCAAGTATTTATATCGAAGCTTTGACTCATAATTCTTATTCTAATGAGCATAATAAGAATTATAATTATCAAAAATTAGAATTTTTAGGCGATTCAATTGTTAATTGAATCGTGAGTGAGTTTCTTTATAATCAAAAAATGAGTGAAGGCGATATGAGTAATAATCGTTCACGCATTGTACGCTCAGAGACGATGGCTAAAGCTAATAAATTTTTAGGCCTTGAAGGCGCTTTATATTTAGGCCACGGTGTAGAAAAAGAAATTTCCCAAAAAATTTTAGAGGATACCTTTGAAGCTTTTATTGGAGCAGTAACATTAGATGCTGGAATTGAAGCTACTAAGAAAATTATCTACGAAACAATAATACACTTTTTTATCAACCACGAATTAGATCACATGATAAATTATAAAACCTTATTTCAAGAAGCTGTACAACAAACGAGCCAACGCGATATAAGCTATCGCCAGGTGGAATCTTTGGATGGTAATAAAAAAGTTGAGCTTTGATACAACAAGATGAAATATGGCGAAGGCGAAGGCAGAAAGTATACTGATGCTGAACAACAGGCAGCTAAAAATGCGTTAGCTAAATTGAATTAAAGCTTATAGTCATAGCAATCTAAAATAATAAAAATATGCAACCCCGCAAGGAGTTGCCTTTGTTTTCTATTTACAAACAACAAAATACGTATTACAACATATTCATATTATAGTATAATCATAAACATATATACATTTGTATATAAACAAAGCAAATTAAGGTGATAAGATGATATTTTTAAAAAAGTTTCACGCATATGGTTTTAAATCTTTCGCTGATGAATTAAACTTAGAGTTTAATCATCCGATGACAGGTATTGTAGGACCCAATGGATCGGGTAAGTCAAACATTGTTGACGCATTAAAATGAGTATTAGGCGAGCAATCCATCAAGAGCCTACGAGGAAGCGATAAAACAAATTTAATTTTCATGGGTTCAAAGGGACGTCAGGAAAGTAAGTTTGCTGAAATTACGCTAACCTTTGATAATTCTAATAAGGTGTTGCATTATGATGGCGACGAAATTTCGGTTACTAGAAAACTTCATCGTAACACTGGGATTAATGAATATTATATTAATGGTCAGCCATCGCGACTTAGAGATATTCAAGAAGCTTTTTTAGACACTGGTTTAAGCAAAGGTTCTTTAGGAATCATTAGTCAAGGGACGGTAAACTGATTTGCTGAATCAAAACCACAAGACCGACGAAAAATGTTTGAAGAGGCGGCTGGAATCGGTCGGTATTCTAAAAAGAAAGATGAATCGCTACGTCATTTGACACGAAGTGAAGAACATTTAAATCGTATTTTAGATATTGTAAACGAATTAGAAAAAGATTTAAAGAAATTAAATAAACAAGCTGAAAAAGCGAAAATATTTAAGGAAAAAAGAAAACAATTACAAGATATTGAAATTACAATTTTGGTTAGAGATATCAGTCATCTTAAAATGCAGGTCACTCAATTAAAAGAAAAATTGGATGAAGCAACATCGCAAAGATCACAATTCGAACCCGTTGTTAAAGAAGTTAAGCAAAAATTAGAATTTGCTAAACAAAAAGAAGAATCAGCTGACCAAGATGCGACTAACTATAATCGTGACATGCACGATATTAATGAAAAAATAAACACTGCCGAAAAAAAGCAAATGTTAATTCACTCTAGACTTAACGATGATTTGTCAAGTGATAATGAAGCTACTAAGGCAGCCGCTTATGAACAATTGATTATTTCCTTCAAAGTAGATATTAAGGAATTAGAAGAGCGTCTAGAGGAGCTTGATGTTCAAATCGAAACATATGACGAAATCGTTCAACAACTAGACGTAAAGCGAAATAATTTTAACGGAGAGGTTAATTCTTTAAGCATTGCTTTGGCTGAAAATAGAATGAACCTAAAATTTATTGAACGTGAAATGGACCGCCAAAATAATAGAAATGCAGGAGTCCGTGCAATATTGGATAACCGAGCTGCATTAAACGGAATTTATGATACTGTTATTAATTATCTAAAGGTTGATAAGAAATTTGAGATGGCGATTGAAACAGCATTGGGAAGAAGTTCTAATAATATTATTGTTGAGGATAGCATAGCAGCAAGAAACGCCATCATGTTCCTAAAAAAGAACCGAGCAGGGAAAGCGACCTTTTTACCCTTACGTGATATTAAGGAACGAAACGTTCGGGCTGAACATTTAGATGTACTAAATGAATTAGAAGGATTTATCGGAGTTGCTTCTTCATTGGTTACAATAGAACCGAAATTGAAACCCATTACTGAGGCTTTATTAGGTAATACCATCATCTCAGATGATATTGATAAAGGAATCAGACTATCTAAATACACTTATCAAATGTATAAGGTTATTTCGCTTGAAGGTGACATTATTATGCCTGGTGGAGCGATGACAGGAGGCTCAAATAATAAAAGTGGAATAAGCACATTGAACATCGAAGAAAAGCGAAACGAAATGGAAGCTGTGGTTCGAGAACAAGGAGAAAAATTAACCACTCTTAAAGTTGAGCAAGAAAAAGTAACTGCAGAATATAATGAAACTTTTGCTAAATTAAACCAAAAGAAGTTTAGTCAAGAATCTTACAATAACCAATTGGAAAATAACAACAAGACAGTTACTAAACACATCACTGAATATGAAGCTTTAACAAAGCAATCTTTTGATGATAAATCAGTAAAATTAGATAGTAAATCTTTGGCAGAAGAGTTAAACCTTTTAACGGGCCGACGTGATAAAATTATGGAAAATTTAAACGTCGCACAGCAATCTAAGACTAGTTACCGAAGTCAAGTTGTCGATTATGAAGGGCGTCTTGAAGACATGCGAATGCAATTAGATAAACTACGTGAAGCAGTCTTTAGTTCTGAACAAAATATTACTAAATGTAATAACGGAATCGAAATTAGTAAACAACGGATTAATGAAACATATAAAATGACTGTTGATTTTGCTGTTGAAAATTATAACAATGATTTACCAATGTCTGAACCTCAAGCTAGAGAAATCATTCGTACCTTGAAAGTTGAAATTGATGCGTTAGGCAATATCAACTTAGATGCCGTCCAAGAATTAGAAGAGAAACAAGCTCGGCATGATGAAATGGCCAAAGAAAAAGAACAATTGGAAAAGGCTGTTAGTGATATAAGAGCGGCAATTAACGAATTAGACAAAAAAGCTAAAGAAGATTTTGCAAGAGTAATCGATAGCGTTAACGAAATGATTCCAACAACTTTCAAATTTTTATTTGGTGGTGGGACTTGTGCAATTAGTTATTCCGATCCTGAAAATATTCTAGAATCAGGAATTGAAGTCATGGCCCATCCGCCGGGCAAACGAGTTAGTAATCTAACATTGCTTTCAGGTGGCGAAAAGACATTAGTTGCTTTATCTGTTTTATTTGCCATTTTAAAAATTTCATCTTTTCCACTTGTTATTCTTGATGAAGCTGAAGCAGCGCTTGATATTGCAAACGTTGAGCGTTTTGCTAACATCATTAAGACAAATACTTCTGATACCCAATTCTTAATCATCACACACCGTCCTGGAACGATGAAAGAATGTGGCGAATTGTTTGGTACCACAATGCAAGTTCGTGGGGTTACAAAGATGTTTACTGTGTCGCTAGAGCAAGCAGAGGACTTAACCAATGAAGAAGAAATGGGCAGCGAGGGATAGTAGATGGCATTTTTTAAAAGTTTAATTGATAAGATCCATAGAAGAAAAGATACCGCCAAAGCTGTAAAAGAGAAAAATACTGAAAACCGAATTATCAAAGTTGAGAACAAACAAAAAGTTTTTGATAAAGGCTTACATAAGTCTTCTACGAATCTAAGTCAGGCAATAAATAATTTAGCACATGATTTTAAGGAAATTGACGAGACTCTTTTTGAAAATCTAGAAGAGATGCTAATCTCGTATGATGTGGGATATACGGCAACAACAAAAATAATTGATGCCATTAGAGCCGAAATCCAATTTCAAAAAGTCAAGGATGTTAAACTAATTAAATCCATTATAGTAGATAAAATATTTATTTATTATATTCAAGATACCAATATTAATACCGATATTGATTTAGAAAATGGTCGTACTAATGTCGTACTTGTAGTCGGCGTTAACGGAGTTGGTAAAACTACTTCAATAGCAAAAATTACGAAAAAATTTGTAGATGAAAACAAGAGCGTTTTATTAGTTGCGGGTGATACTTTTAGAGCGGGAGCGGTTGAACAATTAAAGGTTTGAGCTGGTCGCTTAAAAGTCGATATTATTGTTCCTGACAAGCCGGGACAAGAACCGGCCTCAGTTATTTACAAGGGTGTTCAAAAAGCTTACGAAGATAAGTACGACTTAGTTATTTGTGATACTTCGGGTCGATTGCAGAATAAAGTTAATTTAATGAATGAATTAAAGAAAATACATGATATTATTCACAAGTTCGATAAAACTGCCCCACACGAAACCTTATTAGTTTTAGATGCAACAACGGGACAATCAGGGTTAAACCAAGCGAAAGCTTTCAAAGAAGCGACAAACGTGACTGGAATTGTATTGGCCAAAATGGATTCTACCTCAAAAGGGGGAATTGTTTTAGCGATTAAAGATTTCTTTGACATCCCAGTTAAGTTTATTGGGTTAGGCGAACAATTAGATGATTTGGAACCATTTGATCTTGAACAATTTGTAATTGGAATTACAAAGGATTTAGAATTATAATGAAAGATATAATAAATATTGCTAAATTATTTGACACTTATGGTATGCTTTTAAGTGCAAAACAAGCAAGGTACATTGAATTGTATTATTTCGAAGATATGTCTTTAGCAGAAATTGCCAATCAATATAATATTTCTCGCGCAGCAATCCATGATGCAATTCATGTGGCAACAAAAGAAATAACGAGGTACGAAGCTGCTTTAATGATAGTTTCAAAAAAAGATCAACGCGTTGCTCTTTATGAAAAATTTGAAACAAATCCATTAGTTGTTGAGTTGAGAAAAATAGATAAATAACACTTGTCTTATTGACAAATAAAATGAATTGATTTAAATTATAATATCAATTATAAATCGGTATATGGAGTAATTATTATGGTTAAATGTTTTTTTATAGAATTAAATCCTTTAATTCTAGACATGTCGTTGGTGCGAAGTCGTGCCTGAACATATGTTCGAAATATTATGGAAGAAGAAAATATGAATATTGATAAAATTGAATCAATTTCCAACAAACATATTAAATTTTGTCATTGTTCAGATTTTACTATTTACAAAGATTGAACGCGACTTGATAGTCAACATCAAATTTGAATTTTGAAGGCTTATAAAATGAGTTACGAACAGGCAATTAAAGAAATTAGAATCGATGATATTATTATTGGAGCCAAGGAGCTTCTTATGGATATGCGAGAACACGAGGTTAAAATTATTCTTTTAAGTAGGTCATCTAATACAGAGAATATTTTAAAAAAATTAAGAATTAAAAAATATGTCGATGAAGTTGTAGAGGTTGATGATTCACTAACTATTGATAATGAATATTTTCTTGATCAAGCAACTCATTATAGTATGCTACCGAGCGAGTGTGTTTATTTATCAACTGAGCAAAAGAAAATCATTGAAGCAAATATTGCTGGTTTTTATACTGTTGCCATTGGCATCGAAGATTTTGATGATGCTAAGCCTAATTTAGTATACGATTACATCGATAAAGTTAAATATGAAAATCTAGTTTATTCATTTTATAGCACAAACAAAGATATTGAAGACGAGGAAATTTAAGTTATCTATACATAAAATATTTATTTTATGTTTTAATTAAGTAACTTGACGAAAGGATATGAAAATGAAAAGTAAAATTAAATCTGCAAAATCGATTCCATGAGACACAGTTTTGAAATTGGAAAAATTACAAATTGATCCACAAATTTTAAAAATGCACAGCGAGCGTATTAATAAGGTATTTAGTAACGCACCAGAGGAAATTAGAAATCAACAAATTCACAATATTGTTGTACGAGATAATTTGTTTAATAAAGCTATGGACATCATAACAAATTGTTATGAATTCGATGTTAATGACGAAGATGTAAAGGCTTTTGAAGAAGCTGTTATTAAAAATTTTGGTGAAGAAAAACGTGATGTTTGTCATGAAATAGCTATCAAACTAGTTAAGAAAACATTAATTTTCCAAGATTTACAAGAAAAATTAGGCATTGTAATGGAAGATGCGGAAATTAAAAAAGTGTTAGATGATTATTATCAAGCAACTAACAAACCCATCCGAGGCATCCTTGAAGATAAAGAAAAATATCAAGGTGCAAAATCAACTTTATTAGAGGAAAAAATTATTGCTACAATTATTCAAAAATTCCCTCGTGATTTAACTGTTTTGGAAGCCAATATGAAAAAAGCATATGAAGAGCACCAAAAGAAAGTAGCCACAAATAAAGTCCAAGTAGAAACCACTAAAAAAGAACCGGATACATCGGCCAAAACCAAATCTAAAAGAAAGTAGTGATATCTATGACGAATAAAAAATTCATCATTCAATATATTTTACTAAAAATATTAGCTAAGGAATTTTTGCCCAATAGCAAGCTTCCATCAGAACATAGTATAGCTAAAAAATTTAAATGTTCACGTATAACGGCAAGAACCGCTTATAGCCACCTAGAATCGATTGGCTTAATAGCTGCTCAAAAAGGTGTTGGTTATTATATTAAAAAAAGTGCTGATCAATTTTTATGATCTTTAGGTGATTTAGCAAACCACAGCGATGTAGAAATTAATAAAATAGATGACGAAAATATTAAGAATCAATTTAATTTTAAAATCGACCAACCGCTTTATAAGATTGATTATTTTGATCAATCAGAAAACCACGAATTAGTTGCGACATCGTATTGGTCTACAATAACATTGGAAAGCGAACTTGTAAATGATGGTCTAAATAAAACATTATTTAAACCAATAGCGCAAACTGGTGAAATTATTCAAAAAATCGAAGAAAAAGTTTCTTTCCAAAGTTTTCCAGAATTTGATAAGCTATCTAATAAATTGGGTTATTGTAATAATACTTACCCAGTTTCTTTTTCGATAATAAGTTCAGACAACGAAGCGCCAATCGCACAAATAGTTGCTGTCGCTAGAAAAGAGAAATTTGTTTTCAATCGGAAAACTTATATGAGTATTTTTGATTAGGATTTAATATTTAATAAAATAAAAAGTTAACTTTAAATGTTAACTTTTTATTTTTAGTTTGATGATATTTTTGCTTTTTGTTTTTGGGAACGAATTGCAACGCCGTATGAACCTTTTCATGTATGACACGAAACAGTTAATGGCGTATCGCGAATTTCAATTTTTTCAATAGGAATATGAAGCTGCTTGTTCATGGTGCCTGCTATTCAATTAATTTCTTCTTCCGAAAGACCCGTACTATAAATAAATGCCTCTTGGATATCCTCTGTTTTCAAATTACCAAAGACATCTTGAATATTGCGGATAATTTTATCTATCGATGAACCGTAATTTTTAGCAACACCTGCAGCATGATTACTATATTCTGTTCTCATGATTGGCGAAACTTTAGCTATCTTTATTAATTTAACAATCGTCTTTGGGGCTCGGCCACTTTTTAAGAAACCATCCAAAACTTTACATGTAATAAAAGTGGTGCAATATTTATGATAATTTTCAGCAATCTCTTTCAGTTTTGTAATATCATCGTTGCCTTTGCTTATTTCATTTCTCAGGTGTATCGATAAACTTTCAATCATAACTCCGATTTCGCGAGTGTCAAAAACAAATAGTTTGTCAGGGAATTCTTTTTCTAAGCCCTTTGCATGAGTGTGCTGACTTGACATTCCATTAGAAATTGGTAACATAATGATTTGATCGTAAGTTTTAAATTCTTGCGTAAAAAAATCTTTTAGAACTTCTGGCGGGATTGTGCTAGTAGTGAAGCTAAAACCTTTATCAATTTGTTCTAACATAGAATCCATTGTAATTTCTGCATTATCATCAACGAACATTTGAGAGTCGTTTCGAATTATATAGAAAGGAATGACCTTAATGTCGTATTTAGTAGCATTTGCCTCTGAAATGGTGTTGCTTGAATCTGTTACTATAAGTATTTTCTTTGACATTATTTAATCCCTTTGCTTTTTTTACTAATTATATAAAATTAATATTATCTATATGTAATTATTATATATCGCATAATTTTAATGTATCATAATAATATAGTAAAAGTTTAAGATTTATTATATTTTATTCATATTCGGAGTTTGATAATGTTAAATAAGATAGTTTTAGAGGGTGAAGTCATTAGAACCTCTTGGGGTTCGGATGAATCAAAAGGTTTTTTTGTAACGATTAAACAGGTCCGTAAATTCGGCAATTTTCAACAAACAGATAATTTTAATATATTTGCAAACAAACCGTTCGCTAACGAATTAGAAAAAAATGCAATCGTTGGTAAAAATCTTGCCATCGAAGGAGTTTTACGAACCTATAAATCAAAAAATGGCGAATCAAAAGTTTCTATTGAAGTAACGCAAATCATTCATGAAACTATTTCAGAACGAACAGTTCAGTTGATGATAGATTAAAGAGGATTATATTTTGGAATATATAAATGCAGTAGAACTAACCGGTGTTATTTCGCGGGTTGTTAAAACAGACAAAGAAGCCATCTTTTGTCGTATTAACCAAGATGTTAATCGCGAAGGAACGGCCTATAAAAAATATTTTAAAATTTATGTAAGTCCTGAATCTAGCGCAATTCAGCATCTTTTTGTCGATGGAAGTGTATTACACGTAAAGGGATTTTTATCGGTTTTTAAATCACAATACGGCATTAAGACAATTGTTCAAATCGAAGAAGCAACGAGTTTTAATAATAATTAAAATATTATTAACTTTTTACGATAAAATAATATAGTAAAATTCAATGTTCAAAACATTGAATTTATTATTATAAATTTAAGGATAGTAATTATGGAATTCAATAAAAAACTAAATCATAGTGCCGCTCATATAATGGCGTATGCATTAACCAAGATGTATCCTGATATTAAATTATCAATCGGGCCTTCAATTGACGAAGGATTTTACTATGACTTTGCTTCAACAGATGTTATCTCGACAAAGGATTTTCCAAAAATTGAAAAGCAAATGAAAAAAATAGTATCTGGCGCATATCCTTTTGATCGCGGTGATTGAACTAAAAAAGAAGCTTTGGATTTTTATAAAGATAATAAATACAAAAGTGCGATTATTGAATCCTTAGATTCAAACACGCCAATTACTTTCTATAAATGTGGAGAATTTATCGATTTGTGTAAAGGGCCTCATATTGAAAATACAAAGAACGTCAAGTTTTTTAAGCTGTTGAACACAGCGGGCTCGTATTGAAGAGGTGATGCTAAAAATGACCGCTTTACTAGAATTTATGGAATTGCTTTTTCAACGCAAAAAGAGTTAGATGACTATCTAGTTTTATTGCAAGAACGCAAGGAAAGAGACCATCGAAAAATCGGACAAGATTTAAAACTTTTTACTTTTAATAAATTAGCTGGACAAGGTTTACCAATATGGCTTCCCAACGGAACTGTTATTAAAAATGAAATCCAAAAATTTATAGGCGAATTAGAGTTTAAATATGATTTCAAACCAGTCCAAACTCCTATTCTAGGGAATATCGAATTATATAAAACCTCGGGACATTATGAACACTACGAAGAAAATATGTTCCCATTAATGGAAGTAGATAACGAAACATTAGCGTTACGTCCGATGACTTGCCCTCACCACGTCTTGGTATACAAGCATGAACCCCATTCTTATCGACAATTACCGATTCGTCTATGCGAACACTCAATGTTGCACCGATACGAGTCGTCAGGTGGCTTAACAGGGATGGAAAGAGTGCGAGCTATGATTCTAGAAGATACTCATATTTTTTGTCGTGCTGATCAAGTAAAAGAAGAAATTTTAAATAGTTATAATATTATTAAAGAAGTTCACGAAGGTTTGGGATCGACGATTCATCAAATCGATTTATCACTTCATGACCCCAACGACACAAAAAAATTCCATGATGATCCAGAAATGTGGAAAAGCGCTGAAGAAGCTTTGGAAGAAGCTTTAAAAGACAATAAAATTCCTTATAAAAAGATGATTGGCGAAGCGGCCTTTTATGGGCCTAAAATTGACTTTCAAGTTAAAACAACCTTAGGGCGAATCATTACTGTTTCAACAATTCAATTAGACTTTCTAATGCCTTCAAAATTTAATTTAAACTATGTAAGTAAAAATGGAAACGACGCTCAACCAGTTATGATTCATCTTGGTATTATCGGAACATACGAAAGATACTTGGCTGTTTTATTAGAACAAACAAAAGGTATTTTACCATTGTGATTAGCGCCGCATCAAATTCAAATTATTCCGATTAATAATGAATTTCATTTAGTCGCAGCAGAAAAATTGGCAAAACGACTTAAAAAAATAAATATGAGAGTTAGCATCGATAGTCGAAATGAACGTTTGGCTAAAAAAATAAGAGAAGCTCAAATGCAAAAAATACCGTACCAATTAGTGGTAGGAGATGATGAAATTAAAAATAGTAATTTTGTAACTTACCGCGAATACTCACAAAAGGATAATGTTACTATTTCTTTAACTGAATTTACTAAAATGCTTAAAAAAAGAATTAAGGTGAAAAAATAATGGCTGAAAAGAATTCTAAGTTATTTGTTTTTGATGTTGATTGCAACTCGTTGTTAACAAGCATCTCAAATTTAGAAAGTAAAAAATTAGCATTAGTAATTAAATCAATTAGCAATTCACAATATGTATCTTTGATGACACGCTCCAATTTAGCAAATGCTAAAAAATTAGCAGACGAAATAGGCTTAGAAAACGGTTATCTAATTTGCAATGATGGAGCTCTAGTTTATGATATTGAATCTAAAGATGTAATTTATGCTAATCAATTATCTGAGTTTCAACTAAATGCGGCAAGCCATATCGCTAGCATCAATAATTTTTTAGTTATTGCTCAATCAAACACCCAACTGATTGCTTACTCTTTAAACTTAGCTGTTTCGATAATCCAAAATAATAAGTTATTTAAAAATATTGAAATATCGTCTCATTATGGTTTGTATTTAGAGCGATTAAAAGAACATGCAATATATTCTATTCAATTGTGATCATCTGAATATAATAAATCAGATTATAATGAGGTTCTTACAAGAGTTACCAAAGGGCTTAACGATTATGAACTAGAAGCCCGTTTGTTTAATGACTATAATATTTCGACAACTGCATTAGGGTCATCAAAGTATCAAGCCTTAATACAATTAAGGAAATCACTTCCGAACAAATGAAATCACGAATTTTATGTTTCGGTAAATGAGTTTGATCAAACATGTTTAGAAAATGTCCAATCAACTTTAGTCGACCAAGAGCAAAGCGAAGAAATTAAAAATAAAGCAGTGTTTGTAAGCTCCACCGAAAACGAAAATGGTATTGAGGATTGACTTTGAGAAAATTCATATATGTGAAAAGTTGAAACAATCAATAAGAATAAAACACCCCCCATTTAAAACAAATAAAAGATATTCTATTAAAAAAGTTACTAATCAAAAGAGATTAGTAACTTTTTTAATAGACCTGATTTTCACTAAACATATTTAATTTAGATGGTATTTGTTAGTAAACAATTTAATTTTATTATCAATGCAATGCAAGTTATTTGAAGATGCTCAGAAGGAGCGCGCCAGTTGCGTCGGAAGTATTCGTTCAAGCTATTATTTTCGTTCTTCAAAAGCATTAGCCACTTCTCAAAAAATTGCTTGGTTATTAGGATTTAAATTAAATGAATGAAAATTTATTGATTTTAAAAATCATTAATCACGATAAATTCAATCCTTAAATTTACGAAAAAAATGAGTAGTTTTAACTATTTCCAAAGAATAAAATTTAATTTTTATATTTACTAACGTAGATTGTAATTAAGTTATGTGGGATTATATTTTTTACATTTGAATGTTCTAAATTAACGCTGTTAATATTCTATCTGAATATTCTACAAACGATTATACTTAACTCCGGTTTTATATATTTAGCAAAAAACAAACAACTCATTCAAACTAAACCATTCCTCTATTAGTAAACAAAAAATTTACTAATAGAGGAATGGTTCATATATTTTTATTTTATTTTTTATTAATTTTATATCAACTCTATTATCTGTTTTTTTTAGATACATCAACCGCTCTTATAATGTCATAATTTAATTATATTGCTTAATTATAATATTTTGTGGGTAAAATATTAATTAATCCATTCATAGTAGCTTTTTGACTTTCCGCGTTCGATCTACTATCGTCTTCAGTTTTAGTTGGTCCAGACATATTGTTCTGGAATTGCTTAGAAATATCATCACGCATAACACCGTCTTTATAGTATTCATCAGCAACTTCTCAAGTTAAGATGCCAGCAATATGATATTGCTTAGCAAGATTAATCTTTACTTTGATAGAAGCTTCGGTGTCCCCGCTTCATCATATATCGCTCTTTGAATTTCAAAAGTAACTAGAACCAGTGACAGGATTTTTAACCATTGTTCAATCGGGCCCGGTACATTGACTAGCAACATATCCGTAACTTGCGATACTTTGATCTAAATCACCAGTAGTACCCTTTTTATGCATTAAGTATCCCGGTATTTCTTCTACAGGATATTTGTATCCAGATGCTTCAGATACTTTATACCCCCTTTGATATGTTCCGGCTCCGATAACAATTTTAGAATTAGGGACACCTGTTGTCGTTCATTTGTGATTGGGGTCATTCGGATTTAATAAGTCCAATATTGTATCCTTACAACTAAATGGTAATTTAGTTGGGTCGCCAGGGAAAGTGTTTGGTAACCCTTGAAGCTCTCAACTATTATAATATTCAGGGTGAAGATGATATGTTTTATTATCAATAGTAACTTGTGTTTGACTTGTGGCCATAGCATGAATCAAAGGCATATCATCCATCGGCATTGTTGCATCACCAGAAACTATATCTCAGCCACCATGCATATCGTAATTCATTGCATTAAAGAAATCAATATATTTTGCCACTTCACCTAAATCCACTCTACTGTAAACATTTGTCATACTAGCCCCTAGGGCAATTGAAATTTGCGTGTTTTGTACATCTGGGTCTGGATTAGCTAAAAACGCTTCCTTCATATCTTTTAATAATGTGGTGAAATTATCCATATCTGAATTTTGTGGATATTCTCAATCTAAATCAACTTGATCAAACCCAAATTTCTCAACAAGAGCTATAATATCGTTGATGAAGTTATTTGCTTTTTGTTTGCTTTGAGTTATCGCAATAAATGGAGGTGCACCAGAGTTGGCGCCACCAATTGATAAAGCTGTTTTAGTTCCATATAAACTTTTTACAGTGTTTAATTGACCGATAAACCCCCCGTCATAAGATTCGGGAGTATATGTAATTCCTCTTTGGTTCGGTTGGGCATATTCAACTCAATCAGGGAAATTATCATATCCTTTTATTTGAGTTGGTTTATAATGTGGATCATTACTTACAACACCATAACCAGCGGGAGCTCAAGAGTTTGTACCCAATAGAAAGTCAGCGGTCATGTCATTAAAATATAAATGGCCATTAGAAGCATCGGGCATCATAAATGAATAAATGTAGGCACTATAGTTATGAGGATTTATATCTGAGAAGTCAAAATTATATCTGCTATAGAATTGTGAGTCAGTTGCATATCCGAATGATTCATTATATGGGAGACCATTTTTATTTAAATCTCGAATTGTATAATTAAAATATTTACTTGGGGTAGTATAATTTTCAGGAGTTTTCGTACCTGCCGGCGGAATCCTTGAAATTAGCTGATTAAATTGTATAGAAACAACTATTGATCCGTCCTCATCGATTGGATGTAATAATATTTTATCGACATATTGTTTTGGATCAGCGAAATTACCGTTAGAATCTTCAATTTTAACTAAATTATTATAAATTCAGTCATCATCAATTGAACTAGGTAGCCGATTTTTTTGATTAACGTTGAGGTCTTCAAATTCGACAAATGGCGTTGGGTTCGGATCAACGTTCATAGTGACGTTTATAGTTCATGTCATTTTTGCCGGTTGTTGTGAAGACATGCTATCAATCTTAAAGGGAAATCTAAAATGTACTATTAGAGTTCCTTTGACACGACCATTAATAATACCGAAAGTTTGAATTTCAGATGATGTAATATCACTAGCCTTCATTTTTGAACCTGACGGAATTATAATAAACTCCTTAGTAAACTCCTGAGAACTCATTTGTTTTACTTGGGGAACTGTTTTTTGAATGTTGGGTAAATTCACTTTATTTCAACTAAAAAACAAATCATTTCGATCAGGCGGAATATAAAATCCGTTAAATGTATGAGTAAAACTATGGGCCTTGATTTTATCGACTACAACAAAAGGTCTAAAGTCAACTTTTATTGTTATCTGGCCAGATTGAACATCATGGCTTTGAATGGTTATGGCCGGATCGCCAAAGTTCTTAAATAGTCTTGGGTCAACATTCATTCAATTTTTTAAAATATATTTATCATTAAATAAACCATTATCAGCTTGCAATTCTAAATCCTGTTTAGAAGGAGATAAGAATGACATTTTATAATCATTAGCAGATTGAGTTTTTGTATCAAAACCATCAAATCATATTTGAGCATAATATGTAGGTTTTGGATTAGTATTTATAATAATACTATTAGTAAAATTTATTCCGATTAAAATTCTTCCAGCTGTTGCATCACAATTTCACGTCATAGACCCAATATTACTCTCTGAACCACCGTTACTAAATTGCATTCAGTGTTTTTTAGCATAATCTTTAGTAAATAGTGGATCATCTGCTTGTTTAAGGTAATCATCTGCTGAGGCATTAACGAATTTGAATTGATATTCAGACGGAGTTGGTTTAGGAGGGATAGGAGGTTTAGTATCGATTTTAAAACCTGAAAATGATTTTTCAAGATTGGACACATCTTTGTTATTGTACTTAACTTGTGTGGCGAAATTTATTGACACCTTAATAGTTCCTGAAGCACCATCGGCACTAACGACTTTTACTTGCGGGGCACCATATTTTTTAATATAAGCTGGTGTAATTTCGGTTCAATTTTGAGCTATATAAGCCGGGGAGAAAAATGCATTGTCTGAAGTCATGTTTAAATCACTAGCTGATGGATTCTTTCATTCAAATGTATATTTGCCTGCAGGTTGAGGTTCGGATTTACTAAATCCAGTAAACAAAGCGCTAACTGAATTTACCTTATCTCCCATATATTTAATAGAAGCGCTATCATCAAACTTCACTTCCATCGAAATTGATCCGGGAACATCCTTGTTTAAGGTAACTTTTGGCTCCCCTCATTTGGCGGCGTACGATTCTACATCGGGCGTCATTTTTATTCAATTGTGAAGAGCGTACCCTTCGGTAAACATACCATTCTTATAACTATTTTGCTTATCAGATGGGTTTGGACCAATAAAACTTACGTCATAAGTTACGCTTTCGCTATCAACTGATGTTTGTGTGGTATTTATGACCGCGGAACATGCAGATACACCTATAATAGGGGCGATAACTAAAATCGAACCTAATATGGTTATTACAATTTTTTTAGTTTTCATTTGTCATTCCTCCTTTTATATTCTTCCTTTGTTTTTCTTATTTCTTTTAGCTATTGACTTAGCATATTTGCTTGGTTTACCCGAAGTAATAGATCGATCTCTAGTTGGTTTATTTCTATCGGGACCATGCGAGTAGCCACTGCTAACACTTGATTTATACTTGGTGGTAGGAGGTTTATTTCGTCCGACATTACTTATGGACTTTCGTGAGCTTCGATATGAAGGGTTTGAACCAGTATAAGGTCTACCGTGACCAACTTTAATATTTTTTGTATTCTTGCTTTTTGGAGTGTAATCGGTTTTAGTTTTTGTAGCACTAAATTTAGAAGAATAACTTTTACTACTATTTGAGTAACTAGGTTTATTGGGTTTTCGAGGCTGTTCGACCTTTTTATATTTAGGCTTAGGTCTTGGCTTTTTAACATAAGAAGGAAATGCATTATTTCTTTTCTTAAAGTAATAAATTAGTAGCGCTAAAATTAAAATAAAACCTATTGATCCAACGACTCCACCGATAATTGCTCCAACATCGCTAGAATCATTGCCAGTATTTGATCCTGAAGCTTTAAACCCCTTGAATGTTGTGGAAATCGATTTTGTTGGTTTTCCATTGAACAATACATTAACTACAAAATCAATCGTTACATTAATTTCGCCCTTCGCTAAATCATACTTTTTAGTAACTTTTGGATCGGGATATATAGCATAATAATTTAGGTCAATCAATGCTCAATAACGAAGAATGTATTGATCGGTAAAACCGCTATAATTCGGTGATTGTACTTTATCATTGGCACTTGGTGACAACCAACTTACGTTATAAGTGGTTGGCGAGGTCGCTTGAAACCCATAAAAGGATGTAGAAATTGTTTTTGTTGGGTTACCCTTAAATATCACATTTGTCTTAAAATCGATTGTTAAATTAATTATCCCATTTTCTAAATTGTAGCTTCTAGTAACTATTGGGTCTGGATATATGGCGTAATAACTTTTATCTATGTCAACTCACTTCTGAAGTATGTATGAATCAGTAAAACCATTGTAATCTGCTAAATGGGTTTTATCGTCCACACTCGGTGATAATCATTTAACATTATACTTTATTGTTGTTGGAGTTTTGAATCCATAAAAAGTTGTAGAAATTGAACGCGTTAATTTACCACCAAAAGTAACATCGGCTTTAAAATTAATTGTTAAATCGATTGTCCCGTTTGATACATTGCAAGATTTCTTAACTTCCGGATTAGCATATTTAGCATAATATTTTTGATCAACTTCAACTCAATTTTGAAGGATGTATGTATCTGTAAAAGTGTTATAATCTGCTGGATGAGTTTTGTCGTCAGCACTCGGTACTAACCATTTAACGTTATATGTGGTTGGTGACGGTGCCGTAGTTTTGAATCCCTTAAATATTGTAGAGATAGATTTTGTTAGAGTTCCATTAAAAGTTACATTTACTTTAAAATCTATTTTTATTGAAATTGTACCATTTACTAAATCATACGTTTTAGTAACAGTGGGGTTGGAATAATCGGCATAGTATTTAGGATCTATATTTACTCAATTTTGAAGGATGTACGAATTTGTAAAACCATTATAATCCGCAAATTGTTTTTTATCGTCCACACTCGGCGATAATCATCTAACATTATATACTGTTGGGGCTAGACTTTTTCTAAAACCTGTATATGTTTTTTGAGAGTTTTCTCCAACGTTTCCATAAGTGAACATAAAATATACAGTCACTTCACCGGTGCTGGCATTTTGACCTGTGGTAACCATACCTTTATCTTTTATGTCGGCGTAATTAGTAATAAACTTACTCGCCACTACGCCATCGATTTGGCTTGTAAAATATTTTTTATTTTCATTAACATCATTGGGCGCCCAATGAACTTGAAGTTTAGTGCTTTTAATTGTGCTGTTAGTTGATAAAGATAATGCATTATTAACTACGCCATGATTGGCTCATGGTGCAACTAGACTTAAACTAGTAATTGCTAAAAATGATCCAATTACAATGGAGGTTTTTATTAGTGTTTTCTTACTATTAACAAATCTCATATTATACCCTTTCATTTAGTTTTAACAAGTTAATTACCTTCCTAAATGCACAATTAATTATATTTCTTATTTTCCTATAAAGCAATGAATTAGGGGTGTTTGAAACATATAAATTTTAGTAGTATATTTAACAATTTCCACATTTAATTAATTAAATAAATGGTATCATATTTCAATAAGATTATTACAAAAAAATCTATTATTTTAATGAATTTTAGCCTCTCCTTACTTTGCTAATAAATTATTTTTTTATTACTTTATTTTTTAGTATGGATAAATTTAAAGCATAATATTTGGTGACCTAAATATGAATGCAAAATCTTAATATTTTTTTAAGATATATTAAAAAAATTATCCATTCTAACGACTTAACGTCAAGGAAATGGATAATAATATAATTATTTACTTTTAATTCAATCGACCAATTAATTTAATTTTTTCAATTGCTTTCGCTTTTACTGCGTCAATTCCTTGACGACCGAACTTACGAGCGTCATACCCCTCTGGGTTTTCAATTAATCATTCTCTAACTGCATTGGCATAAGCTTGTTTAAGCTCCGTTCCCACGTTCACTTTTACAATACCCGCATCAATTGCACTTTTAACTTGATCATCAGGAACTCCCGAACATCCGTGTAAAACGATAAAAGTGTTAGGTAATGCTTTTTGAATTTCAATGATTCGATCGATTTGTAATTCAACTTTACCCTTATAAATTCCGTGAGCCGTTCCAACGGCAATTGCTAATAGATCAATTCCAGTTTTAGTAGCAAATGAAACAGCTTCTTCAACGGTTGTATATGACTTAGTTTTTGATTCGTTATCATCTTCTTTACCGCCAACATGGCCAATTTCACTTTCAACGTACACGTCGTGCTTTTTAGCGTATTTAACAACTTCGATTGTATCGCTCAAGTTTTTTTCAAACGGGTCTAACGAGCGGTCTAACATAACAGATGTTCATTGGTTATCAATCATATCTAAAACAGTCTTTTTATCAAAACCGTGATCTCAATGGGGGATGATGAATTTTGATTTTGCTTCGGCGTGTTTTACAATCACGGTTGCATAATCAGACCCCATAAATTTAGATGCTGATTCAGTACACATCGCCATTACAGGATATTGCATTTCATCTGCAGCTTCTTGAATTCCTTTTAACATATCCATGTTGTCGAAATTAAAAGCTGGAATAGCTCGTTTTTCATCGCGCGCCTTCTGAAAAATTTTATTTACTTTTGTTCTCATAAAATTATCCTTTAGTAAGTTTTAGGTAAAACAATTTTATCTTGAATTTTACCTTCTGTATAATCGCCGCGCTCTCATTTGGTAATTTCTTCATCAAATTTATTAGTGTTGTAATTATCATTAACTATTAAATTATTAATTTTAGCAATGATCTTATCATTCTTACCTTTATATTTAGCAGCAATAAAATGATCCACAATGTCTTCGATTAAGCCAACGCCAGAGACACGTCCGCCCATCCCAATAATATTAGCGTTATAATCTTCTTTCGCTTTAATCGCAGCGGTGATGTCACGGACTAACGCGCATCGAACACCTTTAACTTTATTAGCGCCGTTAGTAATCCCAATGCCGGTACCACATATTACGACGCCTAAATCTACTTTTTTAAGAGCGACTTGTCGTCCCACTTCAGCTCCATAAATTGGATAGTGAGTTCGAGTTTGGTCGTATGTTCCACAATCAACAATTTCGATTCCTTGTTCTTTTAAATGTTTAATTACTTCATTTTTTATAGGTGTAACGATGTGATCGCATCCAATAGCTATTTTCATATTATTTTTCTCCTTTAAGTAAAGCTTCTAACATATTGATTCGTACCATATGTCGTCCGCCGTCGAAATCTGAATTTAAGAAACAGTTACTAATTCGAACCATTTGATCAAATGCAGTTAATTTAGTTGCTAATGTTATCACGTTAGTATTGTTATGAGCTCTAGTCATTCTTGCAGAATGTTCATCTGCTAATTGAGCAACGATAAAGCCTTTAAATTTACTAGCGGCCATAAAGCCAATGCTACCAAAATCATCAACGATGATGCCCCGGTTAATTTTTTCTCTCATAAAAGCGTTATGAATTGATACACTAGCATCAACGCCGTCAACATCTTTTGGTGAGTTAACATCAATGATGTTGAACCCAAGTTTTTTAAGTGCTACGATTAAATCTTTTTTAGCACCGTTGTTTTCAGAATCGCTAGCGATTCCAATATTTAATTTATCCATTATTTTTCTCCTGCTCTTTCCTTATAAAGAAATAAAATATGTTCAGTTAATTCTTTAAGTAATATTGTTGTCATTAAATGGTCTTGGCCGTGAACCATAATGAAAGTAACTTCTGAATTATCACCTTGAGCTTCTTTATGAAGCATTTCTGTTTGTTTTTGATGACATTCAATAATTAAGTCATTAGCTTCCTTAGTTAATTCAGGAATTTCTTTAAATTCACCTTTCTGAGCTAAATTTAAAATTCTTTGATAAATTGATCTAGCTTCACCCGCAAGTGCAACTAATTCAAAGCCAATCATTGAGACTTCTTGTTTGTTCATTTCTAACCTCCTTAGATTATATGCATAACTATTTATACTATTTTATAGAGAATAAAAAATATGAAAACAATTTCATATGTGATATTTTTAAATTGGAAAAAACTATTCCCCTCGTCAAATGAAACTAAAATAGTCACTAATAGTATTTTAAATTCTTGGTATTTGGAAATAGTGGTAAGTTAAAGAGGGTTATTTATTAATCCTATTTTCAGATTTTAGCCTTAGTAATTTTATTAGCAGTTTCAGAAAAATTAATTGATTTAGCAATATTGCTACCAATGTCATAATAATCAATGAAAGCCTTGTAACGAAACTTTTTATTAATGTCTGCCAATGAATGATAACCAATATCAGTAAGTTGAACATCATGATTTTGTTTAAAAATAATGCCAGCCCGATATGCTGTGTGGGTGCCACATATAAAGTTGCTAATTCCTGTGTCGTACAAATTTTGCATCGCTTCTAAGGCGCATTTTTGAGTATTGCATTCGTAAGTTAATTTTTGGCAATCAATTTTAGAATCAATACAAGCTGCATTAAAACCAGCCTGACGTTCGTTGCAGATAATTGAATTATTCAAATCCTTACCAACGTATGCTAATGATTTTGCGCCGTCATTAATCATGTTTTTTGTGATTTGATAAATTGCATTTTGGTCATTACTATTAAAACAAGTATGAGCATCAATCATAGCACCATAAATATAAATCGGAATATTAGTGCCTTCTAACACGGTGCTGAATTCATCGTCAATTCTAGAAATAAACAAAATAACTCCGGCTGGTTTGCGCCCTAAGATGTAGTTCATTGTTTTTTTATAATCATTAGTTGTGCAAGGGCTTGGCACGATGAAAAATAAATATTTAGGATCTAAATTATCCTGGATGCCTTCAATTACTTTTTGGTAGATAGCATTTTTAATAGAGGGTGTTATGACATAAATTGCATCATCTGGTTTTCGCATTGTCTTGGCAAAAAAATTAGGTTGATAATTATGATTTTTTAAAACCTCATCAATCCGATCCCTTAATTTTTGGGAAATATAACCGTTATTAAAATACCTAGAAACTGTGGTTACGCTACATTTTGCTAGGAAAGCAATTTCACGATAGTCAACATTTTTATTACTCATACAACGCCTCCGTCAATTAATAGTACACTTATTATATAGAATGTTTTCCAATTAAATTGCTTTTCAATAACTAATCTCATTTTTTAATTATTTTATAAATAAATATAATTCAAATTTCAAGGGATTTTTTTAAAACTTACAAATTTGTAGCCATTAACTAAGACACTACAATATTGCATAAATAAAATAAATATTTTTATCAGAAAGCAATAAATTAGGTTTACTATTTTTACATAACATCTGTAATTTATGAGAAAAATTTATGTTGAAAAAGATTTGAAGTATTGACACAAGATTGGACGTTATGTAAAAATAAGTGAAGGATGCAAAATATTTAGGGTGAATAGCTATTTGTTTTTCTCAAAATAAATATTGGAAAACTAAAAACTTTGAAATATGTAAATTATTATTTATTTAATCCTAATCAAGAATTTTAACAATTTCATTAATATTATGTTATTATTATTGGCGTGTAATCATTTTTTTTATTTTATGATTATGATACACACGGAAGAGTTGTCAATGACAATTTACTTTAACGAAAGGGAGAAATACATGCCAACAATAGCAC
>JAACJW010000021.1 GCA_021378525.1 Ureaplasma sp. Hg2
ATCGTTACGGTACTAATTGTAAAAAATCCGGATATGATAGTGAATCTTTTTGATGAATCTTAAATGATACCTTGGAAATTTATTTAGACTTGATCAAGCGTCATAATAATGACGGGTCAATTTTTGACGAATTACATGAAAACGAAATTTATGAAATCAATGTTTTTCACACTCTAGATAACGAAGCAATTAAAAAATTTATGACTTTAAATGATGATATTGCAGATAATGAAAAAGTTCGAATGATTGATAATTTAAATAATTTTACACAATCAAACATTACGGCCATCATTAATAAGACTGTTGGAATAAATCATTTAATAGAACAGTTTGAAGCATGAGTTTCAATATGTATTTTAGTGGAGCATGCAAAAGCTAAAATGAAGGATAAGGAAAATTCAGCCCTTTTAATGAAAGCTGAATTTAAAAAATGGGAAGTAGATGAGCTAATTGAACGTTTAGCATTACAGAGAACCAAATTTGATCAAAAGGCTGACAACAATGATTGTTATCTAAGATTTATTAATTGAGCTGTCGATTTATCTAAAATGTGAATTCGCAAAAAAAATAATGTTAATCATACTAATAAGGCTATTCGTCACACTAAAAACAGTAACGATATCTGAAATTTCCTTGATAATGAAAAAATTTTAAGTTTTAATGACTTCTTTAATAAAATAGTAATTGGTCAAAAAAATGCTGCCAATCAAATAAATAGAATGATTTATAGTACTGCTCAAAATGAGAATAACAGCGCTAGATCGAAACTTGTCTCTTGTTTTGTAGGACCGACCGGAATAGGTAAACACGTTGCCATTCATGCATTAAGTTCATTTCTTTTTAATCGCATTCGAGTGTCTAAATTTGATATGTGTGAATATCGTGACCAATCTAGTTTAGAAAAATTAATTGGTGTCAAAAATAATGATGATAGCTTTGTTGTCGGAGAATTGTCGAAAGCCATCAAGAAACATCCTAATCGAATTATAAGTTTTTCTCATATTAATTTTGCTCATCCAGAGGTAATTAGGCTTTTAGTTAAAATTGTACGAAGCGGATTCTTTGTCACTGCTCAAGGTGAAACAATAAATATGAAGGATAACATTATTATTTTTAGTCTTGATATTGACGATAAGAAAATAAATACAAAGCAAACAGATGAAAAAGCGAAAAATATTATGCGTAACATCATACAAAATATTTGTATTGAGAATAGTGATTTAAATGTTTTATTAAGCGAAATTGAGCCAGATAATTTTATTTATTTCAATTTCGTGAACGACTATAGTGACATTAAATCGATTATCTCCTATAGCCTTGATGAATTTATCTGCAAACTAGCTAGCAAAGGAATTAAGTTAATCACAAATAACATGGATAAATTTGTAGATTATATTTTAGATAACCTAGATTTACAAAATGGTTTTCAAGGGCTTAATACAATTTATGAAAAATTAGAGGAAGAATTATTAGAAATAATTGATTCATCTAAAAACAAGAATTTGAAAGTATCAACTAAAATTCCAAACCGTTTTTACATAAATATGCATATAGATGATAGTGATATTAAATTTAAAATCCATTATGAAAACAACTAATTAAAAAAGCAGTTTTTAATTAGTTGTTTTATTGATAACTAGTTAATTATTAGTTATCATTATTATATAATAATAAATATTTTGAGGTATCACATGATTTTTAAACTAATAATGCCAAATGAATTTTTTGTGGGAAATAAAACTATAAAAAATTTGAGTAGCAGACTTTGTCAAAACCATTATGAGAAAGTTATTTTTGTTGTCGATGAACAAAAACAACAATATAAAAATGGGCTTAAAATAATTAGAAAAATAAAGACTAAGGAACACGATACATTTAAATATGAAAGACAGTTTAGTGTTCAAAAAAACATCGAGCAATTAATAGAGGTTATGCAAGTCAAGAAATATGATATGGTAATTTCCATCGGAACTAAAATTATTCACGATATTGCTCGTTTAGCTGGGGCTGCAACAATAAATAATATTTCTGCTATTTTTGATCATAGTGCGAGTTATGAATTTAAAAAGAATATGCCGTTCACTTGTATCTCGCTTGAAAAATATACGTTGAACGCAATTTCCTCAACAATAATTGTCGAAGGTTCTGAGACTTATTTTTTTAATAGTAAAAGTTTTATTCCGAGATACCTTATCTATGATCAAAAATATGCCAATGTATTTAATTTGGAAGATTATAAAAAAACAATTGGATATTTACTTTATGTTAGTTTGAAGATGGTAAGTGACCCTAAAACTAATTTAATCTGTGCAACATTAGCGGCATCAGGCGTTAATACATTATTGACCGTAGCAAAAAAAATTATTAATGATAGTAATTATGTTGATGAAAATCACCAATTAATTTATGCTAGTTATAGCATTCTATCGGCGTTAAACAATATTAGAATAACGCACGACCAAACCATTTACACACCATTGATGTTAATGGCGCGATACCTTCAAATCAATAATAGCGTAGATTTTTATAACTATATAATTAATAATAATCGTTATTTTTTCTATGAATTTGAGCAAAACAAATGAGATTTAACTATGGTTACAAAAATTTTAACCTGTTTCACCAACGAAGAATTGATTAAGGAAGCAAAGGAATTGTTTGATTTGTGTGAAGTCGCGCCAGAGCCCGTTACTTTATCAAGGAACGATTATAAATCAATCCAAAAGTTGCAGAGTGAGTGTGTTCAAGATGCGAAATTAACTAAATTGGAAAAATGACTAAATGATAAAGGAGATAAGTAATGATATATAAATTTTTTAACTTTTCAATATCCCATTCGTTAAGTCGCTATGTAATGCTTAAGATAAAACATAATCGTTTGGCAGGCGACATTGTTCCGATGTTAGGTGAATGGCATCGGAAAGATAATATTTTCCAACTATCAAGAGTTTCTCTTATAGGTAAAAATTCAGTTAAATTAATTGGTAAAGAAGTAAAGTCGTGAGGGTTAAAAAGAGTTTTAATTGTAACTGACGACGTATTGGTAAAAATTGGATTGACAAAAAATATTATTGAGTCCTTAAATGACAATAATATTGAACACGTATTATATCGGGGAGTAAAACCAAACCCATCTATATTTGTTGTAGAAGAAATTAAAAAAATGTTTGAGCAAGAACATTGCGATTCAATGATTTCCTTAGGTGGAGGATCTTCACATGATTCAACGAAAGCTGCAGCTTCTTTGATTTATAATCAAAAAAATTTAAAGAAATATCAAGGCCTTAATACACTTAAGCACCACATGGTTCCGATGATTGCGGTTAATACAACGGCCGGTACCGGATCTGAAGTAACTAATGTCGCAGTTATAACTGATCCCGAAAAACACGTTAAGATGACTCTAGTTGACAAACACATGATGTGCCATATTAATATTAACGATCCTGCGTTAATGGCGAGTATTCCATTGAAAACTACTATTTACACAGGCATTGATGCCTTGTCACATGCAATAGAAAGTTTTGTGTCTATAATTGACAATCCAATTAGCGACGCCTTTGCTTTAAAGGCTATTCAACTTATTTACCAAAATTTGAAACCTTTAACAAAAGATTTAAAAAATATTAAACTTCGAGAAGAGCTGGCATATGGCGAATACTTAGCGGGAGTTGCCTTTAATCAAACGTCATTAGGCTTTATTCATGCCATAAGTCATCAATTAACAGCTTTATATAATATTCCTCATGGGTTAGCTAACGCTGTTTTATTGCCATATGTTGAACAATTCAATTGTAAATCTAGTGAAGTGGCAAAAAAGTTTGTAGCCATTAGTAAAATTATGAATTTAAATATTATAACAACAGATGAACAATCACAAGCACTTGTTTGTTTGAAATCGTTAATTGAATTTAATAAAGAATTGGGTTTACCTTTTACATTGGAAGAATTGAATGTCAAACCTAGTGATTTTACGCGGATTGCTAAATTGGCAATGCAAGACTTTACAGGACTAAGTAATCCACTTCAGCCAACAAAAAAAGATATTATCAACATCTTAGAAAGCGCCTACAAAGGCAAATTTTAAATATTGATAATATGGAATAACTTATTTATTTTTTAGAAATTGCTCGTAGTGTTTATCTATGAGCTTTTTTAATTCACTAAACAATTTATTTGTTGGAACAGTTTTTAAAATCTTTCCAGATTCAAAAATGATCCCAACGTCTTTTCCACCGGCAACGCCAATATCAGCTTCCTTACCTTCACCAATACCATTAACAACACATCCCAAAATTGATATTTTTAAGGGGAATGGTTTATTTGCTACATAACTTTTAATTTGTTCAACAATCGGCATCATATCGTATTGTATTCTACCGCATGTTGGACATGAAATAATATCAACCATATCATGTAATAAATCAAGGTTATTCAATAATTTTCTAGCTACATAAACTTCTTTCACGGGATCGTCGGTTAATGACACACGTATTGTATTTCCGATGCCATCTAACAATAAAGGTGCTAAGCCGGCAACAGATTTAATCGTACCGTCAAATAAAGGGCCAGCTTCAGTCACGCCTAAATGTAAGGGGTAATCAAACTTTTCAGATGCTAAACGATAACTAGCAATCATTAATCGGACATTACTAGCTTTAAGACTTAGAACTATATTATAAAACTTCTTAGCCTCAAATAACTTCAAATAACGCTCGCACGCCATAACCATTCCTTTTGCGGTAATCCCGTATTCGTTAACTATATCTAAGGGCAAAGAACCAGAATTAACACCAATGCGTATTGCAGTGTTATGCTCTTGGGCTAGGTCGATGATTTCGCTTAGTTCTTTGGCGTTACTAATGTTACCAGGATTTAAACGAATTTTTTGACATCCTGATTTAATAGCTTCTTTTGCAAATTTACTACTAAAATGAATATCGGCGATAATTGGTACGAATGATTTCTTAACTATTTGACTTAAGGAATTTGCATCTGCATCATCAAAAACAGCAACCCTAACTAATTCAGCACCGGCAGCTACTAAATCATTAATTTGTTTCATTGTTTCATTAATATCACTGGTTTTAGTGTTTGTCATAGACTGAATATATACGTGGTTATTATTGCCCATCGTAAGATTTCCTATTTTTATTATTTTCGTTTCATTTCGTTTCATATTTTGCCTCTAAATTCATTATATTATACAAATGTATTTATAGACAAAAGAATGTAACAATAAATATTATAATTTTATTGCAAAAATATTGCTCTATTTTAATTTAAGTCCCAAATAGGATGATTAAAGCAATAAATAATCATATGTCCTTATAGCCCTATATTTTTGATTGTTATATTTCAATTCCTAATTCGACTAAAAACAAACTTTTTGATTAATTAGCGAGAAATATTTATACTTTCTTTTATAGTTAAATTCAGAGCATTAATGGTAATTAATCACGCTATGAACAATTGATTTATCATTTATAATTAACTTGATATTCATTTTTTCTTGAAAAATAAAGATTAATATATATAATATATAGGTAAAATATAATATGCAGATATTGATATTTGTAGATTAAATAAAGAATGAGGTGAGAAAATGGCAGTTAAAAGAGGCATACGATTACAATGTACACAATGTCAAGAGATCAATTATTTAACACGTAAAAATGTTAAGAACAACCCTGACAAAATGGAATTAAATAAATTTTGCAATAGATGTAGAAAAGCTACACCTCACAAAGAAATTAAGGGGAAAAAATAATGAGTTTAAAATTAGATAGTGTTTTAGCATTAATTAAAAAGAATGATGCAAACGGAATGATGCTTTGATCACCATTCAATCGTTTTTGATTTACTGGTTTTGAATCAAGCGCAGGGTATGTGTTTATTAATGATAAAGGTAAAGCAATTTATGTTGTAGATAACCGATATTATGAAGCAGCAAAAGCTGAGGCAAACAATTGTGAAGTTCATCTTTTAGGTGAACTAAGTTATCGTGGGGATGTTTCAAGACAATTAAAAGATATTGTTGATAAACTAAACATCACAAACTTATTAGTAGAAAACGAATATGTGACAATCGGTATGATTGATTCAATTAAAAATTTTGTAACTGATTTCAAAGGTGTTAATAGCGTTAATTTAAGAAGCGTTAAAGACGATGAAGAAATTACTAAGTTACAAACTGCAGCTAATATTGCTGCTAAAACTGAAAATTGAATTGCAGAAGTAATTAAGCCCGGAATGACAGAATTAGAAGTTGCTAACATGATTTCAAATCATATGCTTGAACTTGGTGCAACGAAAAATTCATTTGACCCAATTGTCGCTTCAGGCATTAATGGATCAGTTCCACATCACTCACCAACTGATAAAAAAATTCAGGAAGGCGAAATGGTTACAATCGATATCGGTTGTATGTATCAAGGTTATGCATCGGACATCACTAGAACAATTACCATTGGTAAATTAGCTAATCCAGAAATGCAAGTAATTTATGACATCGTTAAAAAAGCGCAAGAAGCAGGAATCGTTGCTGCCCGAGAAGGCACATCAGGAATGATAATCGATGCGATATGTCGAGATTACATTAACTCAACTAAATATGGTAAATATTTTGTACATAGCACTGGCCACGGTGTTGGCGTAGAAGTTCATGAACAACCAAATGTTTCACCAACAAGCCGTAATACTATTATGGCTAATTCAGTTATAACTGTTGAACCAGGAATTTATGTTCCCGGTTTAGGCGGCGTTAGAATTGAAGATACGTTAGTTGTGCATAAAAAAGGCGGTCCGACTGTTTTAACAGGAATGGCAACTAAATAATTTATTATTAATATATTTAAATTTTAATGGTGACATTAAAATTTTTTTTATAATGCATAATTTTATTAAATAAAAATAAATTGACTATAATATTATAGATATAATATAAGGAGAAATAATTATGGAATTTTATAGATTAAAATCTAACACACAAACTATTATTGGTAGCGATATGGATTTAAGTAAATATGATACAAACGATTTGGTTAGTCTAAATCTTAAAAAAGAAGACATGGGTTGAGAAAAACATGTTCCTTTTGCAGAAAAAGTTGAAGATGGTTATAAAGTAAGATGTGGTGAAAAAGTACCGCATGTAATGCAAGAAGATCATTACATTGACTTTATGCAAATTAGCGTTGATGGAAAACTAAGTGAAAGAATATATCTTGACCGAAATGGCAAAGCTGAAGCAACATTCAAAGTGCCTCATGGTAAAGAAATTATTGCTTATGCTTATTGCAATTTACACGGGTTATGAACTAATAAATAGCATTTATATAAATAATGACAAAATAGGGGTAACCCTATTTTTTCTATTTATATTATAATTAAGTTAACATATTAATGTTTTTTTTAATAAAATATAATTGTATTTATAAAGGAGATATTTATGGCTGAAACAATTTTTAAACAACTAAAAGCATTACAAAAGAAAGCTTATTGCAAATATTCACATTACGCAGTAGCAGCAATCATTGAAACTGACAAAGGCATCTTTGAAGGGGTCAATGTTGAAAACGCCGCTTATGGTGTTACATTATGTGCTGAACGTAATGCAATTACCACAGCAATTACGAATGGTGCAACAAAAGTGAATAAGGTATCATTAATTACCGATTCAGTTGATGATGGAGGAACCCCTTGTGGTGCATGTCGTCAAGTGATGGTAGAGTTTATGAAACCTAACTCAATTGTTGATGTTTATAGTTCTAAAGGAACTGTTGTAAGTTATAAGTTGCAAGAACTCTTGCCCTTCTCGTTTGATAAAGAAGCTTTTTGGATAAATACTAAAGATAAACAAGGAGAAAAAGATGAATAAAATTTTTAATGCTTGAATGAAAAGTCCAGCAATAATAGATAGTATGAAAACCGAAATGCAAAAAATGTCAATCGATGATATTAATTTAGCATTTAAGGACGAAGCAATCGCTTTTGGAACCGCAGGCTACAGAGCTAAAATGGGTCCAGGAAACATGTGAATGAACGAAGTAACCTACCAACAATTAACAATGGGTTACGGTCGTGAAGTCCAAGAAAAATATAAAAATATGAAAGCACCATTAGTAGTGATTGGTCATGATAACCGAAATAACTCATCACGCTTTGCTTTAATCGCAGCTAAAACATTAACTTGGATGGGATTAAAAGTTAAAATTTTTGAAGATAATATTTTAATGCCAACCCCAATTATTTCGTATGTTATTCCTAGAGTTAAGGCGCAAGGTGGAATAATTATTACGGCAAGTCACAATCCAAAAGAACAAAACGGGTTTAAAATCTACGATGAAACAGGATCACAATATTTGCCAGGACCTGCAGCGCGTGTTGTGGAATTAATGCCAACATGAGAAAAAAACTTAACTTACAAAGTGGTTCAAAATAATATTTTACTTTCTGAAGTTAAAAAATCATTAATTCAACGATATTTCGCTGATGTAAAGAGTTGTTTGTTTAACACAGATATTTCTAAAAAGAAAGACTATCCAGTTATTTTTACCGCTCATCACGGAACAGCTTCAAGATTAATGCCAATGTTTTTACAATCAATTGGTTACAATGTTATTCCAGTGAAAGAACAATGTTATCCAGATGGTAATTTTACTAATTCGCCATCATCAAACCCCGAAGATTCTAAATCATTTGATTTAGGTATCAAATGAGCTGATGAAAACAAATCGGATTTAATCCTGGCTTGTGACCCTGACGCTGACCGTTTGGGTGTGGCAGTTAGACACAAAGGAAAATGAAGATTTTTAAGCGGTAATGAAACGGGAATTATTTTAACAGAATACATTTTGAAATACCGTAACTTTAAAGGCAAAAAACCGATCGTTGTTTCCACTTATGTAAGTAATGATTTGATTGACCGAATAGCAAAACATTACAACACACACGTTATTAGAACTGCAACTGGTTTTAAATGAGTTGGTGATCAAATAAATAAATTAGCTGATAACGAAGTATATGCAGTTGGTTTTGAAGAAGCTATCGGATCATTGGCAACAGATTTAAACCGTGATAAAGATTCATTCCAAGCGGCAGCTATTTTACTTGAAATTAATACAAAATACAAAGAACACAATATGGATTTAATTGATATTTTAGAAAAAGAAATTTATCCTAAGTACGGAAGTTGATACGGAATCACTGTTCCCTGTTTAATACCAGGTGGAGATTGAAAATTAAAAGCCCTTAGATTTATGAAGGATTTAACAAGTTTCCCAACCGACCATATCGGTGATCGAAAAATAATTCAAATTTCTTATAATGAAGCTGGATCTTGTTTAGAATGAGAACTAGAAGCAGGCTCATGACTTAAATTCAGACTTTCTGGAACAGAACCAAAGTTTAAAATATACTTTAATTTATATAACAATGATAAAGAATTAGAAAAGAAAAATTCTAATGGAGAAGTAACTAAAGCGTTGCAAAACGAAACTAAGAATCTTACAAATTTCATTAAAGAATATTTAAATATTGAATAGTTAAAAAATATACAAAAATAAAAAGCAATTGGTTAATAGTAGCTAGTTGCTTTTTATTTACCTTGCTTATGTAAATAGGTAAAATTATCTATATAACTAAAAAAACATTATTTTAGCAAATTAAGATTAATTAATAAGATGAACTCCTTAATTTGTGAATCAGCGAAATAACTTTCAGCTTATTATTTTATTTGAAAGGATATAAAATGAAAAAACGTAAATTTGGCGCTCATAAAAAGCAAGGCGATAAAAAAATAAGTGCGATGGCATTAGTTGCCATTGCTATTCTTGCTATCTATAGTATATCAAATACCTTCGATAATTATGTCGGCTTAGGATTATCATCTGTAGTTGCTTTCGTGATTGCCATTATGATTTACTTGTTGCCTTTTGCATTTATTATTGCTGAGTTAGCTTCCATTAAAAAAGTTAAAGGATCTAAATCAGGTTTAACCGCATGAATGACAACTTGTATTGGTAAAAAAACCGGTTTCATAACATCATACATGTTTTGATTTGCCAATTTATTTTACTTTGTTGGAGCGATGCCAAAATTAATGACTTCGCTTACCTTTGGGGTGACAGGTGTGGATTATACAAATAATGCCACATTCAATATTGTGATTCCGTTTGTAGCGATAGCCATCTTTGGTTTATTCACTTGGATTTCAACTTTGAATACATCTAAATTAGCAAAATTTACTTCGTTTGGCGGCGTTGTCATTATTGCGCTAAATGTATTATTTTTTGTTGTTGCCATCGCTGCATGGATATATGGCGCATCTTCTGGAGGTGTAGTAGTTAATACTCAAGCGCCAGGGATAGGTACCATCAATGAGTGGGGAGACTCCGGGGGTCTAAACTTTATTTGGATGTCAACCTTCATTTGGGTTTTAATGGCTGCAGATGGGGCTCAATCATTGGGTGTGTATGTTAATGATGTAAAGGGTGGTCAAAAAACTTTTTCTAAAGCTATTATATGAGCTATCATCGGGATTGGTTTTGCTTATATTATTGGAACGCTACTAGTTTCTGTTTTCCCTCCTGTGATGACAAATTCCTCCAAGGATGCTGAATTAGCTAATGGATCATACATATGTTTTTATAATATGTTTTTCTTCATGTTTACTCAAACTGGTTGATCGGCAGATTCGATTGCGAGATTTACTTACATATTTATTGGATTAGTTAATTTTTCTGCTGGTATTGGTGGTTTGTTGATTTGAACATCAGCACCAGTGAAAGCTTTCTTCTCTGAAATCCCATCTGGCGTATTTGGAAGTTCACTATCAAAAGAGAATCGTTATGGTTCACCTGTTAAGGGTGCTTGGATTCAATTCATTATTGTTGCTCCATTATTATTAATTCCGGCTTTAGGGATTGCTGATTTATCGCATTTCTTTGCTTTTATAAAATCTTCATCTGGGTGAATCGGAATGATTCCACCACTTATTATCTTCATTGGATACTTTAACCTCCGTTGGAAACACGATGATTTTGAGCGTAGTTTTAAATTAGGAAGTAGGAAAGTTGGTCTAGTAATAGCAGGATTTATGATTGTAATCTTTATGTTTATTTTAATTGTAACTATTCTGCCGCCGCAACTTAATCTCCCATATTCAGAATGAAAGTCTGATTGATGATATGATTTAGCTTATAAAGTTGGTTGTCTTGTTATACTGGTATTGCCGATATATTTATGATATTTACGTTATGACAAAATGATAACATTAACAAAAATTTGTAAGACAAATGGATGAAATGAAAAATTACTAATTCGTAAGTTTGCTATTTCGCAAAAAATAAATTTCTTTTTTAATAGTGATTTAAAACAAGAATTTATAAAAAGCAAAAATGAATTATTGCATTCATATGAAAGTAAATTTGATGAAGCTGATAATAACGGTAAAGAAGGTAAAAAAGCCAACCGTGAATTAAACGCTAAACTAAGATGTGAATTAACTGAATTAAAAAATAGTTACAAAGTTAAATATAATGAAGCTAATGCAAAATTAGATGCTCAAGTTGATGAGTTGATGGTTAAGTTAACCCCTTTATATAAAAACTTTTTAAAAGATGGTGCTGAAATCAGAGCTTATACAATTAAAAAAGCAATGTATAAATTGATTGGTAAAAAAATTAATGAAGCTTCAGAAAGTGAAAAAGCGATTGAAGCAAAAGAAACTTACTACCACCATATTTCTAAAGTGAGACTTAATTACCGAGTAAGTGTAAAAGAATCTGTTTTAGATAATGCTTTTGATTTAGGCGAGGATTCATTAAGTTTAATAGCTGTTCGAAAAATTGGTTTATTTAAACAAAAAAACGTTTTGGATCGTGTAGTATTAGATAAAGAAAAATTGCATTTGATTTATCGTGTTAATGATCACTACGATATTAGTCGATTTAACATTAATCATATTTCATTGAATGTATTAGATAAAACACATAGCGTGAAACGTTGTAGTCAAGGTGTGGTATATGATATGGATTTAATTCAAATCGTAAGTACCGAGGATAATTGTGTTTGAATGGAAAAATATTATGTCGCTGATAGCGATAAATTAAAAACTTATTTTGATGATGCTAAAGAAAAGTTATTATTATATGCAAATGATCGTCCGGAATTAATTCCTAATATGAATTTAAACAGATTAAATATTGTTCACTAATAAAACTAATAAAAATAACAAGTCAGTGATTCAATTTCAAATTGAGTTTAGACTTGTTATTTTTTACTAGTAATATAATCAAATGCTTTATTTACTTATGATAAGTAATGTTGTGATTAATTGTTAATGCCCGGTAAATTTGTTCTAACAAAATAATTTGCATTAATTGATGGGGGAATGTCATGCTAGAAATGCTCAGCTGATAGTCACTTAAAGTTTTGATACTTGGATGAAGTCCGTTACTACTACCGATTATAAAAATAAGTTCGCCACGTTTATGATTATTTCATTCTACTAATTGTTTGGCAAACTGAGGGCTGCTTAATTGCTTGCCCTCTATTGTTAATGAAATAACCGTATCAGTATCTTTGATGTAACGTTTTATTTGCTGTGCTTCACTATCGAGAATGCGTTCAATTTCCTTACTGTTAAGATTTTTTGGGTCCTGTTCATCCTTAATTTCAACTAATTTTATTTTTTCAAAGCGAGATATTAATTTTATAAAGTTTTGACGGATTTCAAGATAAGTTGCTTTTTTCATTTTTCCAACATAAATAATTGTCATTTTAGTACCGCCTTAATTTAATTGGGTTATCTAATTATAATAAATTATAGATTAGTTCATTAATTTAGATTAAATATATTATAATATACAAGAATATTGTTATCAAGGAGGAAAACATTATGAGAAGAAAATTAATTTTAGGAAACTGAAAAATGAACCATAACACTAAAATGGCGATTGATTTTATGAATACTTTAAACGATTCAATTAAACAATACAAATTTAGCGTGGACTATGGTGTGGCACCATCTTTCTTAAGTATTGCTGCTGTACAAAAGTTAGCAAAGAACGATTTTATTGTAGTTAGTCAAGACGCACATTATGAAGCGAACGGGGCTTTTACAGGTAATGTTTCATACCAACAACTGTTGGATGAAAAAATCACATGAGCAATCATCGGTCACTCTGAACGTCGTGCGATGTTTAGTGATGATGATGCAAGAATCAATAAAAAAGTAAAAGCATTAGTTAATCACAAAATGACTGCTGTTTTATGTATTGGGGAAACTTTAGCAGAACATGAAGCTAACCAAGTAGAAACAATTGTTAAAAATCAATTAGTTAAAGATTTAGCAGATGTTAAAGCTAATGAACTACAAAATGTAGTTATTGCTTATGAACCAATTTGAGCAATTGGAACTGGAAAATCAGCAACAGCTCAAGAAGCTCAAGCGACAATTAAATATATTAGAAGTGTTGTAACTAGTTTGTACGACCAAAAAATTGGTGACGGAATGCGCATTTTATATGGCGGTTCTGTTAAACCAGCGAATGTAAACGAAATTTTAAGTCAACCTGATATTGATGGTGCGCTTGTCGGTGGAGCTAGTTTAAAAGCTTCTGATTTTGCAGGTCTTATAACAGCTAATAAAGAATGATATAAATAAGGAGAGTATAAAATGTCAAAACCACTAGTTTTATGTATTTTAGATGGATATGGTTTAGGTAAAAAATATGCAGGTAATGCAATTGAATTATCTAATAGTCCAACTATGGAAATGTTAAAAAATAAGTATCCTTGAAAGGGTACAGAAGCTTCAGGAAAAGCAGTTGGATTACCAGCTGGCCAATTTGGAAATTCTGAAGTAGGCCATTTAAGTATCGGCGCTGGACGAACCGTTTTCACAGGTTTATCATTAATCAACGAAAGCATTAGTAATAAGGATTATGGAAAAATTAAAGCTTTTAATCAAGCTTTTGACCATGCTAATAAAAATAAATCAACCTTACATATAATGGGATTATTGTCTCCAGGTGGGGTTCACTCACACGAGGAACATATTTTTGAATTATTAAAAATTGCAAGTAAAAAAGTTGATCATGTTGTCTTCCACGCATTCGGCGACGGACGAGATGTGGCGCCACGTTCAGTTAAAACTTCACTAACTAAGTTACAAGCTATAATTGATAGCCACAAAAACATCGAATTAGGTGTAGTGGCTGGACGTTTTTACGCAATGGACCGTGATAAAAGATGAGAACGAATTAATAAAGCATACGAAGCTCTAACTTTAGATACAGCTCCAACTTTTGATGGCTGAAACGATTACGTTGACAGTCAATACGCAGCTAAGATTAATGATGAATTTATTGTTCCAGCAAGAAACAGTAAAGCAACACATAGTTTAATCAAAGATAATGATTCAATTATTTTTGCTAACTTCCGTCCTGACCGAGCTCGTGAATTATCACATTATTTAATCGGATCAAGTTATTATGATAGCAATCCTAAACATCGTGCTAAAAATTTATGATTAACCATCATGATGAATTATGAAGGTATCAAAGCTAACGCAATTGCTTTTCCGCCAACAAAAATTGAAAACTGTTTAGGAAAAGTATTGGAAAGCAATAATATTAAACAATTAAGAATTGCTGAAACAGAAAAATATGCACATGTTACATTTTTCTTTGATGGTGGCGAAGAATTAGCATTCAAGAACGAAGAGAAAGTTTTAATCCCTTCACCAAAAGTTGAAACTTATGACATGGCACCTGAAATGTCAGCAATCGGAATCACCGATGCTTTATTAGAAGAGCTACCGAAACACGACGTTGTGATATTAAACTACGCTAACGCTGATATGGTCGGTCACACAGGTGATTTAAAAGCAACAATTAAAGCTTGTGAAGTAATCGACACACAAATTAAACGACTTTATGAAAAGGTTGAATCTCTAGGCGGAACCCTAATTATTACAGCTGATCATGGGAACGCAGAAATCATGTTAGACGACAATGGCGAGGTTGTTACAAAGCATTCATCTAGTCTTGTCCCTTTACTTATTACTAATAGTAATATACAATTTAAAAAGATAACTCCGAAATTATCAGATATCGCACCGACGATGCTTGATATTTTAGGAATTGAAAAACCCGTTGAAATGACTGGTCAATCTGTTATAAAAAAATAAGCAAATATTAACGAGGAGGTAAATAATGGCAAAACATAAAAAAGATTCGCTAGGTACCAAAAATAACTTAGAGGATAAAGTGGAAATTTTAGACCAAAAACTAGACACCGATGCAAAGGGAAACGTTAAAAATGATGACACAATATCTGAAATTAATGTACCAGTACCCGATGTTTCGATTGATGCTTTAACAAGTACAACTGATAGCGACGCTAAAATTGAAGAAATTGTGCCCATTAAGGTGAAAAAACAAAAAAGTTTTAGCCTTAAAAAAATTAACATTTTTGATAATAATAGTTTAATGTGGTTGGCAACCGGACTATTCTTAATCCTTTATGCATGAATTTTTACAATGTTATTTATTTATGTTTCACCAAAACACGTGGATGGAAATTTCCAGGCTATAAATGCCGTTTTTGTTGCAAAAGCAGTTGGTGATGGTTTTTCATATTCATTAACCCCAACAGCTATAGGCTTTATTGTGGTATTGATAGTTTTCTTTATAACCGCAGGTTTAGGATTGACATCTAAAATGAAGTATCACCGTCACTTGTTCGATAATAAATTAGCTCACTCTAAAATCTTTTTGATTTGAAGCACCATTATCTTCATTTCATTTATTGCAATGGTTGTAATGGCTTTGGTTCCTCCATTTTTAGATAATTACGAAACTGCCGTTATTTGAAGCGGTTGAGCAAGTAATAATTGAAAAACGTTTAATGGTCATCCGACCGCTGAACAATTAATTAAGGGAGAAAGCTTCCTTGATTATCTTGGAGTTTCCTATGATCCTAAAAATGCTCAGGAAACAATAAATACTATTAGTGATCAAATAAAGATTTATCCGATTCACACTAGTTATTCATTAGTATGAGAAACCACAAACACAGGAACTAATGTTTTCTCTGTTGGCGGAATAGCTGCGCTTAGTATCTTCTCTATTTGTTTAATAACCATTCCATTACTTACACCAATTTTATTATTAGTTTTAAATGCAAGTGAAATTAAGGAAATGGCGAAACAAAGCAACAAGAAAAGATTACAAGGTCTTTCTAATAAAATTTCAAAAATGAAACAAAAGAACATCGATCGTAAGGATCGCAAAAATAAAGACTTAGAAGATTTAGTACTTGATGAAGATAACAATATTTTAACTAAAAATTTAAAAGATGTTAAACCAAAAAAAATAAAAAATATTAAAGTTAAACATCCTGATGTTCCAATCGAAGGATTAACAACACCGATAACTAATGATCAAAATAGTAATGCTGATACGCAAGCTGCTAAAAACATTAGAAAAAACAAAAAACAAAAAATAGCTACACCCGATAAGGAACTGGAAGATATTTTTGATAACTTGGATATATAAGATGAACTCCGGACGTCCGGAGTTTTTCTTATAATATTATCTATCTAAACATGTAAATAAGTTTAAAAAATTCAAAAATAATAATATAATAATAATGATAAAATTATAAATATATGAGGTAAAAATATGAAAATTAAATCAATATACGCTTACGAAGTGATTGACTCTCGTGGCTTTCCGACAGTAGCAGCAATTGTTACTACTGACAATAATGGCTATGGAAAAGCAATGGTACCATCAGGTGCTTCAACTGGAGAAAAAGAAGCTGTTGAACTTAGAGATGGTGATGCTAAAAGATTTATGGGTAAAGGTGTTCTAAAAGCAGTTAAAAATGTTAACACTATTATCGCAAAAAAATTAATCGGTATGGATGCAAGCAATCAAAAAGCTTTAGATGAAGAAATGATTAAATTAGACGGTACGCCTAATAAAGGAAAATTAGGTGCAAATGCAATTCTTGCTGTTTCTATCGCTGCTGCTAAAGCTGCTGCATTAGAATTAAACAAACCTTTCTATGAATACTTACATGATGACCTAGGTGGTTTAAAAGGTAAAACTGAATACAACTTACCAGTTCCAATGTTAAATGTAATTAATGGTGGAGCTCACGCTGATAACACAATCGACTTCCAAGAATTTATGTTTTTGCCAGTTGGCGCTAAATCATTCCATGAAGCTGTTCGAATGGCTTCAGAATGTTTCCACAGTTTACAAAAAATTCTAAAAACACGTGGTGATAACACTAACAAAGGCGATGAAGGTGGATTTGCTCCAAACCTTAAAAACGCAGAAGAAGCATTAGATTTAATGATCGAAGCAATTAAAGCTGCTGGTTATAAAGCTAGCAAAACTGAAATCGGAATCGCAATGGATGCAGCTGCTAGTGAATTCTATGATAAAGCATCAGGTAACTATGTATTTAAAAAAGCATTAAAAGCTGGTATCTTAACTAAAGAAGAAGCAACTAAAACAACTGAACAAATGATTACATATTGAGAAAATCTAATTAATAAATACCCAATCATTTCACTTGAAGATGCATTAGATGAAAACGACTGAGAAGGTTTTGCAAAAATGCAAGCTAAACTTGGAAATGTTATTCAAACCGTTGGAGACGACATATACTGTACTAACCCAGCATTATGTCAAAAAGGGATTGATTTAAAAGCATCAAACTCAATTTTAATTAAATTGAATCAAATCGGTACTTTGACTGAAACAATTCAAACTATTAAAAAAGCACAAAACGCTGGTTGAACAACAGTTGTATCACATCGTTCAGGTGAAACTGAAGATACTACAATCGCAGATTTATCAGTAGGTTTAAATACTATGCAAATCAAAACTGGTTCAATGTCAAGATCTGAACGTGTTTCAAAATATAATAGATTAATTGAAATCGAATTAGAAAAAGGGGATAACATTAAATTCCCAGGATTAAAAGCCTTCAATTTCAAAAAATAAAAAAATAAAAAATTAAGCGGTTTCCGCTTATTTTTTAACTGGTTATTTTCAAGAGGATAAATAAAATGAATAAAGTAAAAAAAGTAGCAATCTTAACTTCTGGTGGTGATGCACCGGGAATGAATAATGCAATTAGAGCTGCGGCTAAGCAAGCGCGCACTTACAACATCAAACCTTATTTCGTATTGAACGGATATAAAGGCTTGATAAGCAATGACATTATTGAAGTAGATTTTAAAACAATTGATAAATGAACGAGAGAGGGCGGAACTAATATTTACTCTGCTAGACTCCCAGAATTTGCTGATGTAAAAGTTCGTGAAAAAGCAATTGTTAATTTAAAAAAACACGACATTGACTCGCTAGTTGTTGTCGGTGGCGATGGTTCGTTTATGGGGGCGTTAAAATTGACTGAAATGGGAATCAACTGTATTGGTATTCCTGGTACAATCGATAATGACATCGCTTCGACAAAGCGAACTATTGGTTTTGAAACAGCTTTAAATAATGCTGTTGATGCAATTGATAAAATTAGGGACACAATGAATTCGCACAATCGAATTTGTATTGTAGAGATAATGGGGCGATATTGTCCAGACTTAGCTGTTTTTTCAGCTTTAGCGACAGGGGCAGAAATTTGTATCACAAGTGATAATGTGATGACAATTGATGAAATTGTTAATAACGTTAAAGAAGCGTTAAACAATGGAAAGCGTTCAATTGTTATCGCATGTTCTGAAATGATTTATGGAACCGATGGTCAACCAACGTACAAAGAAATTATAAATGCTATTGAGAAAGCAACCAATAAAACTACTAAACTTAATGTTTTAGGGTATATTCAAAGAGGCGGTAGAGCAATTGCGATGGAGCGAGTTCTTGCCACCAGAATGGGAATGTATGCAATCGATCTTTTGGCCGAAGGCCAAAAGGGAAGAGTCATCGGAATTGATGGCGACAACTTACAAAATCTAAGTATTGAAGAAGCATTGAAATTCAAACGAATCAATCGTAAATCATTAATTGAGAGATCAAATAAATTAAATATTAAATAGGAGAAATAATGACACACTTTAAAAGAACAAAAATAGTTGCAACCGCAGGGCCAGCTATTACTAAAAAATTATGATCAATGGATATGTATAACGATCCAAAAAATAGTGCTCTAGTTAAAGAAGCACATCAAAACATGGCTGATGTTATTAAAGCTGGAGCGACAACAATTCGTTTTAACTTTAGTCACGGAAGTCATGCGGAACAAGATGTAAGACTTAAAATCGTACGAGAAGAAGCTGCAAAATTAAAAATGCCAGTTTCTATTATGTTAGATACTAAAGGTCCTGAAATAAGAATCGGAAAAATGGTTGAAGGTGAAGCCTCATTTGTTAAAATGGGATCTTCAATAGCAATTCATTGTTTAGAAGACATCGAAGGTGATGCTACTAAATTCAGCGTTAAAGACGCAAGTGGTAAATATGACATGGCTAAAGATTTAAGCGTTGGTAAAACAGTTTTAGTTGATGATGGTAAATTACCATTAGAAGTAACTAAAATTGATAAAGCAAATTCAATTGTTTATACTAAAGCATTGAATAGTCGACAATTAATTACTAATAAAAGAATTAATTTACCAAACACTAAATATTCGCTACCATTTATTAGTGAAAAAGATAGAACTGATATTAAATATGCATGTGATCATGATTTAGATTATATTGCGTTATCATTCGTTAACACTGCTGATAATGTAAAAGAAATCAGAAATATGTTAAAAGAATTTGGTAACACAAACATTAAGTTAATTGCTAAAATTGAATCAACTCATGGAATTGAAAATATTGATGAAATCATTGCTGAAGCTGATGCAATCATGGTTGCACGTGGTGATTTAGGATTAGAAATACCTTATGAAGATGTACCTTATTGACAAAAATATATTATTAAAGCATGTCGTTTTATTGGTAAGCCAGTTATTGTAGCAACGCAAATGTTAGATTCATTAGAAAAACAAACTCAACCAACAAGAGCGGAAGTGACAGATGTTTTCTTTGCTGTTGATCGTGGAACTGATAGCACAATGCTTTCGGGCGAAACCGCTAACGGATTATTTCCGGTACACGCAGTTGACGTTATGACTAAGATTGATGCTCGTGCTGAAGAAATGTTTGATTATGAAAGATCAATTGGATATTACTTCCCACACACAAAAGCTAGTCAAACTAATTTTGGACGAGCGGTTTTAAGTTTAGCTAAAAAAGTTGAACCGATTAAACAAATTAAAAATACTGATTTCAATTATGATTATGCAGTTTATTTCACAAACAACAATGCTGAAATTAGAACTTTAAGCAATGTCCATGCGGCGGTTACAATGGTAATTGTAACTGACGATAAAAAAGTTTATACTGGATATGGAATTGAATATGGAATAAGAACAATTCTTGTCAATGACCTAAGTAAATATACTAATGATCAAGCAAAACATGCAAAAACCTTAATTAAGGATTTACCAAAATTCCACAAACAATATTTATTATTTGATGGAAAGAAATTAACAGAAATTTAATTTAATTTTAATTGATTATAAAATATGACGCCTACTAACGGAGTCGTATTTTTTTTACACTTAAAACTTTTCAATTAAATTTGAGCACCTTAAATAACTAACTTAGATAAATACTATTAATAATTATTTTAAAATTTTCATTTACTTTTAAAACAAAATTTAGTATAATTAAAAAACTTATGTTTTAAAGAAAACTAAAGTACAAAGTAAATATTTTTTTTATTTTTATAGGGGGTCATAATGATTAAAAATTCAAGTAGTTTTGAGATTAAAGAAATCTCAGACAAAGTTGTAAGACGAGACTATTCGAAAATCAAATTTGATTTTAAAGCACCAGATTTATTAGATGTGCAAATAAAATCATTTCAAAAATTCTTAGACGAAGAAATGCGTAATGTTATTTCAAGCGTTTTTCCAATTACTTCACCGCAGGAGAAGTATACTTTAAAATTCGATAATATCGAATTATTGGAACCAAGAAGAAGCGAAGAAGAAGCGAGAAACGAAGGGCAAACTTACGAAGCGCCTTTATACGTTGAGTTATCATTGGTTAATAATGTAACTGGAGAAGTTGTTAAAGCAAGAAAAACAAAGAAAAACCAACATGAAGGAATATTTTTTGCAAACGTTCCTTTAATGACAACAAAAGGTACGTTTATAATTAATGGGATTGAAAAATTTGTTATTGCACAAATTATTAGATCGCCTGGAGCTTATATTTTATCGAAATCACAAATCAAACTGAACAACTCAAGAAAAAGAGTTCAAGAAGGTAACATTTGTGAAGTTTTACCATCAAAAGGGACATTGATGTTATCGTTAATTCCTGAAGGTAAAGATTATGTGCAAATTATGGCGCGAGATTCTTCAGGTGAATCAGCACCGATGATTATGGCAACAACCATTTTAAAAGCTTTTGGTTTAAGCAACGAAGAAATTAAATACGTGTTTAGAGAAGATCATAACGTTGAAAAAACGTTAGACAACGAAAAATACAACTATGATAATATTTTAAACGAACCAGATATTCAACTAATTTTACATGAATTAGCTGGCGAGTTTCATGAAGACGATGAAGACTCTGAAAGCCGTGAAAAAACAGTTTTAAGAGGTTCTCCAATTGAATTCAAACTTAAAAATTTACTAATTAAATATTGAAAATACAAAGATGTGATTGATCAATTAACTTTTGAAATTGAATCACTAGAAGAAAACACAACAGTTTGAAAAGATAAAATGGGAACTTTAGGTGATAACCGTAAAATCGTTCTATCATTATTAGATTCAATCATTTGTGAAAAAGCAGCAAAAGATGTTGTTAACGAACTTAACATCTCAATTAAAGCTGCAGAAAATAACACTGCTATGAAAAACGATCCGTGTTATCAAGCCTTATTATGACAACATTTCTTCCACAAGCGATATTATGATATCACTTCAGCTGGACGTTATAAATTCAACCGTAAATTAAGAATTTCTGAAAGACTATATCAAAGAGTTATTGCAGAAGATATTAAAGATATCAACGGTGTTGTTCAAGTAACTAAAGGAACAATGATCTTGAAATCTGAATTAGACATTATTAAAAACATGACAAAATTAGGTTTATTAGACGTTGTTAAAGAACTTCACCTTAAAAGTGAAGTAAATATTGGTGTTAAAGAAATACCGCTTAAATACGAATCAGTTTTAGTTTATAGAGATAATGAAAAACAAGAAGAAACAACTACTATCATTGGTGTTGAGGGTGGAAACAAAACCGAAACCCTAACACTTCCAGATTTAATTTCAATTATTTCATATGTAATTAACTTACAAAGTGATATTGGTGATTTCGATGATATTGACCATTTAGGTAACAAACGTTTAAAATTAATTCACGAATTAATTAAAAACCGAATTCAAGTTGGGATTTTAAGAATTGAAAAATTCATTAAAGAAAAATTAGCAGTCGCTGATGGTGCCAACAAACAACAGGAAGAAGATAAAGTAGAAGGCGCTCCTGAAGTTAAAAAGAAAACAATTACAGTTAAATCTGTGATTAACACAAAACCGTTCCAATTGGTTTTGAAAGATTTCTTTAATAGTCATCAATTAACACAATTTATTGATCAACAAAACCCGCTTGCTGAGTTAACTAACAAACGAAGAATTTCTGCAATGGGACCTGGTGGTATTAGCCGGGAAGATCCCAACCTAGATATTCGGGATGTCCATTACTCACATTATGGAAGAATTTGTCCGATTGAAACCCCTGAAGGTATGAACATTGGTTTGATTATGTCTTTAGCTTCATTTACCAGAATTGATGAAAACGGATTTTTAATAACACCTTACCGTGAAGTTAAAGATGGTGTTATCACCGATCGTATTAGATGACTAACAGCTTTACAAGATGATGAATATATTATTTCTGAATCTAATGTTGATGTTGATGAAAATGGTAAAATATTAACTTCAATCGTAGCTCGTTACCGTGGGATCTCAGATTTATTTGAACCTAAACGAGTTGACTACATCGATGTTATGCCACGTCAAGTTGTATCAATTGCAGCTTCGTCAATTCCTTTCTTAGAAAATGATGATGCTAACCGTGCTTTGATGGGTGCCAACATGCAACGTCAAGCGACTCCGTTAATGAGACCTTACTCTCCGATTGTTGGGACAGGCTCTGAATACAAAATTGCACATGACTCTGGAATGGCTATTGTTAGTCAAGACAAAGGGACCGTTACTAAAGTTGATGGTAAACAAGTAGTTATTAACGATGGTAAAGAAGACCATACATATAGATTTATGAAATTCAATAAATCAAATCAAGATACATGTAATAATCAAGCTCCAATCGTAGCGCTAGGATCAGAAGTCAAAAAAGGTGATACCTTAGGCGATGGACCAGCAATGCGAAACGGTGAATTAGCATTAGGACAAAACATGTTAGTTGCTTTTACAACATGAAGCGGATATAACTTTGAAGATGCAATTATTCTTTCAAGTCGTTTAGTAAAAGAAGACATTTATACATCAATTCATATTGATGAACACACAATTCAATGTTTAGTTACTAAGAATGGTGATGAAGAAATTACTCGTGACATTCCAAATGTTTCAGAACAATCTAAAAAATATTTAGATGAAGATGGAATTATTATGGTTGGTGCTGAAGTTTCTGAAGGTGATATTTTAGTTGGTAAGATTACCCCTAAAGCACAAGTTGATTTAAGTCCAGAAGAAAAATTACTACAAGCAATTTTTGGTGAAAAGACTAAACAAAT
>JAACJW010000022.1 GCA_021378525.1 Ureaplasma sp. Hg2
AAATAATCGAAGGTTTAGATAAGATATGCGAATTATATAACGACAGTGATATGAAGGTTCACCCATTAATAAAACAGGCTTATATTCATATGCTATTCGAAACCATTCACCCCTTTGAAGATGGCAATGGCAGAACGGGCCGTGCTTTAGTTCTTTTATACTTTAAAAAAACTTATAATTTAGAATTTGCAATAGATATTTCTACTTATATAGATTCAAACCGTGATCTATATTATAAAAATTTTAGTTTGTTCCAAACCAAAATAACAGACGATATAAGTGCGATGCCTAATTTAGTAAAAGAGATAAATAAGACAAATATTAAAAACGAAATTACGATGGCAGAAAATTGAGTAGACATAAATATCAAGACATTATTCAATTTAAAACATTTTATTTTCGATTTACAAGAAGCTATTCAATTAATCAATAATTCTCTTGGTGTTACTAATTTAACTATAATTAATAAAAAAAAGTTGGCAAAATTCTTATCACAAACTATTAAATTCAGAGTTATAGACTATATTAAATTTAATAAATTGGCAAACATAAATATAGCAAAGCACCATTTGAAAATAGCAGAATCACTAAATATTATTAAGCCAACTAATGCTAGTGGAATGTTTAGGAATGAATTAATATATGAAAATATTATAATTAAAAAAGCGATATTAGCATCCTATCGGGCAACCGATTATGAAAGAATGACATCGCGCAAATCGCTTACCCTTATTAAGGCTGATTATATCAAGGAACAGAGCAGATTAAAAAAACAAAAGCAAAGAGCGAAACCAAAAGAAGAAACAAAATTCTAAACTAGAGCATACCTTCATCGCAAGATTATTTGATATTTATCTTTGCCAACTAAACGAATTAACGTCAACAACAAAAAATTAACCTAATTCTCACGAGGTAATTTTATTTATTAATAGTTATGCTAACTTAGTCTTGCCTCATAAAATGATTTATGATTATTACACATTAAAGCATATTTTAAGGAAAATATAATTTCACTATTTTGATTAAACATTTCTAAACAAAACGTCTTTAAAAAATAACGTTTTTTAGAGTATTTTTTTATTAAGCAAAGCAGGTAGTACAATAATATTTTTATAATATAAATATTCATTAATTATCTTATTAAGTTAAAATCTAAATATTAAAGAAGGAGCGATTATGAATAAATTTATTGACTATGTATCCTTTGATAAGATTGAAGATGATGTCAGTTCAATTATCGATAATTACATCAATCAAAATTTTAATAACGATGTTTTAAAAAATATTTCAAAGAATCGCTTGTTTTGGCTATCTAAGGGATTGTTAATTGTCCTATCTATTCTAGGACTTGTTTTATTAGTTGGCGGTTTTACATTAATAGCCTTTCTAACTAACGCAGGAATGATTGTTTTGTGTGTTATTTTAATTATTTTAGGGTTGATAAGTTATGGAATAGTCATTTGGAGCGCGGTTATTAACCGACGCCTTTCTAAAAGCATTTGTAAAAACATTAGAACAAAAGAAGCTTTGAAAGCCATTTTTAACAATTACCAACAACTACAATGGATTAACCTTGATGAAACAAAGTTGGAGGGCACTCTGAATGAAAGACAATGCATTAATTGAATTCATGATACTGGCTGATATGACGGCTGATATTATGATGAGACCTTAGAATTTGATAATGTCTTTGGTGGCGCAATTAATAATAACCCCTTTGATGCCATTTCATTAAAACTACAAGTTTATCGAATTGTGTGTGATAGAAACGGTTGCCACAAGCAAACCAGAAGCGATCAATATGTTCTATTAGAAGTCGATACTAATATCCTGTGAGATTGTAATTTGAGCATCACCCATAAAGCTTCTCCCTTTAAGGAAAACTTAAAGAAAGAAGAATTAGAAAACGAAAAATTCAATAAGGAATTTGCGCTATATACGAATGATTCAATTGGGATAAGAATGTTACTAACGCCATTAGCACAAGAGAATTTAACTAAGCTACTAGGTGAAAAGGTGGTCAAGCATATTGCCTTCTATAAATATAATGGCCGGATTCTAATTATGTTAAAAGCTAAATATGGTAGTTTTGGAAGATTAAAAAAGTTTTGATTTGTTGATCATATCAAAAAGAATATGTTTAAAGCTTTATTACTTCAAACCCAAACGTTGTATATTGTTGGCCAGTTCTTAAATGCCTTCCCTTTAATTCAAGCGGAAGAATTCAAAAAAGAACAATCAACAGATTTCTTGAAAATGAATCAATTCATTGATAATAAAGTAATTGATAAAGGCGACGCAGATAAAAGTAAAAAGAAATGATTCGAATTTAACAAAACAATATAATAGGTTTTTTCAATTAACTCCGCTTGCTTTAATAGGTTTAATGCTAATTCAAATCCTTACTGAATTAAGAGGGGCGTAAGTATTGTCTTTTAAAAATTATTTCAAATCTATGTTAATATTTAGATAGTTGATTTATAGTAATAGGCTCCATTTTTTATTTTAGTTTGAAAATATAAAAGACAATTGCCTATTAATAAGGTAGATTATTAAATTATTTTTTAGTCTTAAATATTAAAATTCAATTGCTTAATAAATAAATTACTTGCTTTTTTTAAAAATGAGTTTACAATTAATTAAGATTTTATTTGCATATTCAAACATGGAGGTTTTAAATGGCTAAGAATGAAAACAGTATATCTAAATGATGACATGCCTTTAAGGTTGAATTCTCTGACCGAATTTGATCATCAAAGAAACGATTAATTAAAACCGTCGCAATATGTTTCATACCTTTCTTATATGGCTTTATTTGTATTTGAGCTTTCTGGAATCCAATTCCACAAATTGGGGCAGCTCCAATGGCTTTGGTTAACCAGGATAAAAGCCAAGTTATGGTTACCTTCAATCATGAAGACAAAACCACCAAAAAAGATCAAATTGGGTTTGCCGGTGTTGACTACTATACAACAGTTGGAAGCACGGCGAGCACCGATAAACATTTGCACAATACCTTTGATGCTGAATCTTTAAATGAAGCTTTACAAATAAAAAGTGGTGATAAGGGTTCGGTTATAGAATTAGTTACATTTGATGGAAACATTCTAAAGACTACTGATTTAGGTGCAACTAAAAGCGGTGATTATCACGATGCGATTGATATAAGTGTTATTAGTGATTTAATGAAGACCTGAGAAACTGGGAACGTTGACGGAGTTGAATACAATAAAAGTACTAAAAACCTTTCAATGAAAGTTAATGATGAAATAACTTTATCTAATATTAAGTATATAGATGGTCAAGAAGCTAACGATATGGCAACGCTTGAAACAGACTCAGATGGAAATCCTAATGGTGAATGAAAAACCAACGATGATTCAAATTGATTACAAATTCAAATTCCTTATAGTTTTACACAAAATATTTTAGGGACTTTAGAATCAACTGTTTTTAATTATGATATGTCGTCCGGTTCCACTTTAAAACCAACAAAATATTTTATGGATCAAATGACAAAGGCTCCCATTAATATGTGGTCAACATATAAAAAGAATTTCCTTTATGGACAATTCATGTACATTTTTAATGAGTTTAAAAGTAGTATGTTAGTAGATTTGGCTCCACAAATGTTATTACAAACCGTAGTAAGTATCGCTGATGAGCAAATTAATCAAAGTTTAAGCGGCGAAGTTTATAAACCAGATACAACATGAACTGCTAATGGAATAAAAACAACTGCTAGTGATCCTAATTCAAGTATGACGTTTAGTGCTGGCACAGATAAATACTATGCGATTAAAAATGACGCGATTAAAACGCAATTAATTGCTAGCGCAAATAAACAAGGATTAAAAGCGGAAGCGAAATTAATCGATGCTTCAACATCGTTTGAAGGTAATGAAAAAGCAATAGCTGATTCTAATTCCAAAAGTATTGTAAAAAACTTAGCAGCTTTTTTTGAGAGTTTATTAAATAATTCACTTGTTAACAAAGGGGTGACTATCGGCATTAACAAAATCATTGGTTCAACGAGTTTGGAGTCTTGATTAATTAATCCCGCTGATTATGCAAAAGATGGATCGGTAAATCAAGTTTCATACAAGTTGCCATTCAGCGGAGACACCACAATCGCTTTAATGACTCGACCTAGTGTGCTTGCATCAATTTTGGAACAAGATAGTAGTTTAATTGATACAACAACACAGACATCAGGTAAAACAGATAATGCTGATATTAAACTAAGTTATGGAATTAAACCTATTACTACAACACCAAGCGATTTAGTATCAACTTGATTGGGATATAAAACAGATGGCGGCATTAAAGATGCAACACCAGTTAGCTTCTTTCAAAAACAAGGCGTAGTTAGTGCGTTAGGTTATACAACGAAAGACAATAAGCAAATCTATAATAAAGATAACAACGCTAAAAATTATATAGCCATTAGAACAACTGATCCAACTAAGAACAACCCTTCATTATTACATAATATGAATACTAACTTAACTGGAATTGCAAACATCTTAGGACATAGTGGTTCTAGTTATGATGGATTTATAAATAAAGATATTTTCACGACCAACATCGAAGGAGCTCACATCACCGATGAAGGCAATCCTTATGGAATAGGGCTTGGAGAATTCTTCTTATGTATTGGTTTATGAGTTGGCGTCTTAATGCAAAGTTTTGTTTACGACCGTGAAAAACGAGATAAAGCAGCAAGTGCAATTCAATGATACCTTTCTAAAACTGGAATGATGTTATTGACCGGAACGGTTCAATGTACCATTTTGATGGTGACCGTTGGAATGTTAGGATGATTTGCGATTGGTCCAGTATTTGGATTACAATTCTTATGAATGCTCGTCACGACGTGGACATTCGTTATCATAGAACAGGCGCTCTGGTTCTCCTTTAGTGATGAAACCATTGGTAAATTCTTCTGTGTGTTATATTTAATCGTTAACCTATCTAGTGGATGAGGGACCTTCCCACCATCAATGCAGGACCCATTCTTCGGTGTGATTGGACACATCGCCCCTTATACCTATTCGATTCAGGGACAAGGCGCGATTATTTATGGAATCGGAACAAACGGAAGCAACTGGATGGACAATCAATTTATCCTCGAGCGATTTGGAATTCTAATATTAATGTCAGCCATTTTCTTTGCCTTAGGACTATATGTTTCGGGACGAAGAAATGCAGAAGTTAATTATGGGACAGCACATAAAACTAAGTTACTAAAAGCTTTCAGAGCTTTAGGTTATGAAGAACTTATTACTAAGCAAGGGTGAATTATTTGTCATAAATTACCAAATGTTGTACATCAAGATGTGATTGATTACATCAATGAGAATTTTGATTTTGATCCGAAGTTTAAAAGTTACTTAATGTATAAAAACAATAACCATCATAAAATATCAAAACGAAATATTCCCGTTACTTTTATCCCTAACGATACAACGCAACGAATCGACATTGATAAAGTAATAGAAAAATAATTTAATATTTCAACCTCCCGGTTGGAATATTTTTTTTCTATGTTTTGTTTTTTTTCGTTTTATTGTGGTTTAATATAATGATAAGTATTTTTAAATACTATTCAAGCAATATTAATATAAGGAGTAAAAATGGATATAGCAATTTTAGTAGTTGGTTATATAGCGAGTGTTTTAACAATGGTCGGGTATATGCCACAGACAATTCGGACAATAAAAACAAAAGAAACTCAAGGGGTTTCGATTCTCATGTTTTTCATCATAACTTTTGGGGCAATCTTTTGAGTTATTTACGGTAGCATGCTGATTTCATGAGCGGTCAAAGATAACGCTGGTGTTATTGTTTATCTAGGGGATGCGCCCATTATGATAGCAAACTTTTTCATCGGTATTATGACTATTATGGTTTTCCATATTAAGTATAAAAATATCTGCAATGGTATAGATGAAGGATGAAGTCATAAATCTAGAAAGCAAAGCTTTAATAGTGCTAAGGGTATTAAGTTTATCCCTAATGATGTAACCCAAAGAATCGATATTGATCGAATCATAAAATAACATTTATAAAATATATAACAATCACATCAGCGAAGTTTAAAAGCTTTAGTGGTGTGATTTTTTTAAACACATTAAAAATAAATTAGTAATAAAAGTTTTCGAAATAAATGTTTAAATTACCTATAACATTTGCATATTAAAATTTAAATATTATAATTAATTTAAATACTGCTATGGTAAATTAATTATGCTTATATAGATAAACATTATAATTTCAATACTCAATCATTGAAATTTACAAAATCAAGGACTATAATTTATATAAATATGAAAAAGGAGAAATTCAATGAATGTAGTTATTATTGGTGGTGGAGCCGGTGGAGCAGGAGCTGCTGCAAGAATCAGAAGATTGGATGAGAAAGCAAATATAATAATTTTTGAAAGAAGTAGTTATGCTTCATACTCAAATTGTGCACTTCCATACAAATTCTCAGACAAAGTGAAAAATTTTATGGATTTAATTATGATAAGTCATAAGCAATTATGTGATAAATATAATCTCGATGTAAAAATTAACCATGAAGTTATTGGATTGAATATTAAGGCGCAAACGGTTTTAGTTAAGAATCTAACAACAAACGAAACTTTTAAAGGGCCGTACGATAAATTAATTATCGCTGCCGGTGCACCAGCAAAAATTATTCCAATTTCTGGTGTTGAACAGGCAAATGTTTTTACCTTGAAAACACCGGACGATGTGATGGCAGTAGAAACTTATATTAAAAAAAATAAAGTAGAAAGCGTTGCGGTAATTGGTGGTGGATACATCGGTATGGAAATAGCTGAAAACTTTATTATTTCAGGATACGAAGTAACGGTTGTCGACGCAGCTAAACATTTGATGGCGAACACACTTGATGCTGATTTTTCTGCTTACTTGAATAAATCAGCAAAAAAAGCAGGACTAAAACTAATATTCGATAGAACAATATGTAAAATTGATCAAAATAAAATCATCTTAGATGATCAAAAAGTTATTAAGGCCGACATTATTTTCATGACCGTTGGCGTTCAACCACAATTAGAAATGTATAAAACGCAAGGTATCGAAATAGGTAAATTAGGTGGGATTACAGTTAATAATAAACAAGAAACAAATATTAAAAATATTTATGCAATTGGTGATATTGTCGAAACTATCAATTGACGTAACGAAATAACCAGGATGACATTGGCTTTTCCAGCTAGTCGACAAGCTGTTGTTGCTGCAAATAATATTTGTGGTTACAAAGGTCCTGGTGGTCGACCTGACGCCTACAAAGGAGCAACTGGTGCTGCAACATTATCTTTATTTGACATAACTATCGCTAGTGTGGGTTACACCGAAGCAAGTTTAAAAGCAAAAAAGATTAAATACCAGTGCGCGATTAATGCACGAAGTTCGTGTGTCGGTATGATGGAGGGTAGCGGTAATATTTTTTTAAAAGTTCTTTATGATGAAAACTTTAAAATCTTAGGCGCTCAAACAGCTGGACCAAAAAGTAGTGAAAAAAGAATCTCATATGTTTCATTGGCAATGATGGCTGATATGAATTACTTAGATTTTGAAAATTTTATGGTGGCTTATTCGCCAACAGTTGATACTTCATTTGACGCAACGACAATGAGCGCTCGTATCGTTAAACATCAGGCCGATGGATCTTTAATAACGATTTTTGTTAATGAAGTAGAGGAATATAAAAAACTAGGATACGAATTTATTGATGTTCGCGAAATTAAGGAATGAGATAGCGGAACAATACCCGGGGCTAAAAAACTTGCTTGATCAACTATAAGAGATCATTTAAATGAGTTTGATAAAAATAAGAAATATGTTATATATTGTCGAACGGGAGCGCGATCATATAATGTTTGCCAACTATTAAAGGCCCACGGCATTCAACGTGTAGTTAACCTCGGGGGTGGCTATAGTCATTATGAAGTCTATCGAGATTTTGGTAATGTTAAAGAAATATAATAATTCTATTATTAAGACTAACAAAATCAATCCCTATATAAAACCTATTAGTGGTTTGATGTTGGCGCTTGTCTTTCCGATTGTGATGATTTTAATTGATTCCTATGTTGATGGAACAACTAGCATTGTTATGGTGAATGGAGTTTTAGGACTTTTTATGGGCTATGTAATGCAACGTTCATTTTTTGGATTCTCAGGAGCCTCTATTAAAACTGCAAAAGGCAACCCTACATTAACTTATGCAATTTTAGTTATGTTTGGAGTAACATCTATTTTAGTCGCGACTATCGCCGCTGCTGGAGAGGCTAATTTTATTAAGGCTATTACTCACGGTGCAAAGGCAATCGGATTAGGAACGATTCTAGGAGCTTTAATATTTGGTTTCGGGATGGTATTGGCCGGAACTTCAGCGTCAGGTAGTTTGGTTAATTTATCAAACGGTGGAATTAAAACAGGAATCATTCTTGTTTTTATTTTACTTGGTGCCGGCCCCGGCCAATTAACTCAAGGCGTGATGTTAGATAATTTGGGTACAGGTGGAAACATTTATTCCCTTCCATCATATTTAGGGAACACAACAAACGTTCCTCCTGGTAGCGAATCGTTAAATGCGTGAGGACTCTTTGCAGCTGTTCTATTAACTTTGTGCTTTCTTTTAACAATAGGGGTTATTGCCTGCTTAGTCAGCCGCAAGATTAGAAACAAGAATAATTGGAATCAAAAGGATTTAGCAAAAAAAATGAATGAAACGCCAGATAATTATTACAGATGGTTAATTAAAAATGGATTCAAACATGAAAACGATGGCACTATTACCCCGGATGCTACAACATTTAGATATTTCTATTTTAAACTTTTTGGTAGTAAATTAAGCTATTGAGCAGGAACTATAATTTTTGGTTTCTTTTTATTGATATGTCTTCTAATTAATGGAAGAGGTTGGGGTGTGAGCCTCTCGTTTGTAAGAATATTTGATTGAACATTTAATATTGATCCTAGCATCGATTGTCTTGACGGCCAAATTGTTGGGGGTGTATCCATTCTTAATGATGAGATAACGTGAAGAAATATTGGCTTAGTAGTAGGTGGGTTTGTTTTTATGCTTTCATCAGGGCGCTTTCAATTGATAAGTGATTGATCAAATTTTAAAAATTATAATACTTATGTAGGTTATGGGATAGCCGCATTAGGTGGGTTGTTCTTAGGGTTTGGCGCTAGAATGGCTGATGGAGCTAACGCTGGTCAATTGGCAACTGGGATTATTACCTTCTCACTTTCATCATGAGTCTTTGCAATTTTTACAACATCAGGTGTAGCACTAGCGATTTGCATCCCTTATTTTAGAAAGAAATATTATCGTAATATTTAGATTGAACATTATGTAAAAAAAACAATTAAAAACCAGAGAAAATATTTTCTCTAGTTTTTAATTGTTTTTGTTGCTTGTTTTTGCTTTAAGTCTTTAATTTTTTCATTTATTGAATTTACTAGAAAACTCAAAATTATTATGGACGCCGGGGTGCCTATTCATATTGCTATAAATATTCATCATAGCGGATTAGGGTTGGTTACTATCCCGCTATCCACTCCCAATGTGATACCTAATAAGAGCGATATTAATAACACTATCATATATAAAAATATTCCTAATGTTTCTCAATTATTTATGAAGTCAAATTTTTTAATTAATTGTTTATCATCCATTGTTAACTCCTTTATTTGTCTATGCTTTAATAATACACTTTATTAATCTCGTTCTAGCATGTCAAACTTAATTAAGCTTCCTGCATCAATTTTTCACATCATGAATTCGCAATTACAAATCTTGCAAGGGCAGCCTTTCAAAGGAAGCTTTTTAAAGCTTTCTTATTTTCGGTTTTAAATTCCTTTTTAAATTTTAAAACAAATGTAATTTTTAGCCCAATGAAGGCAATGGTTGATGCGCAACATAAAGATAATAGAGTTGCTACAAGAGGTAAAAAATATGTTGTTTCCTTAGCAGTCGGAACAGATATAACGCTACAAATGGCAAATATGACAGCAAGCGGAACTACCGTCATATATAATCTTTTAATTCGTGACGATAACTTATTTATTGCTTTGCTATTAGCTTCATAATTTTCGTTGTTAGACATATACGACGCTCCTATTTATAATTAAATTATACCTTTTATTGATACAAAATTTACAAGTATTAATGATTGATATTAGTTTAAAAAGATTGAAATATAATCTCTTCCAAAGGTAGCTAAAAATAATAGTTCAGAATATTTTAATAAAAACTTGTAATATTAAATATACGAAAGCTAAAGGGGATAATAATATGGGAAGAACAAGATGGTTTGAAACACTAATAATAAGTAAATGTGGTGAAGCATTAAATATCGGAAATTATCTATTTGAAATGAAAATTCATTTGCTTAAACTCAAATCGCAAAATAGAGTAGTGGGTTTTAATGAATCTAATATTTTCATTAACAATGATGAGTATGATACTTGAATGAAAAACGAGGAAAATACAAATATAAATATTTTTGAAATCATTAAAAATTCTAAAACTGAGAATATATTTAAAGAAAATAAGATTGCATTATATAGAATTAAAAAAAGAAGATTTAAAATATCTTTTAGTATTGATCAAAAAAATAATTTATACATCAGCTATAGAATAATTGAAATTAATACCGTCGAATTATTTTCAGCTTTAGTTAAGGATTATAAAGAATGTTGAAGCAATTCTAATCTATATGAAACATGAATCAAGATAAGTAAAACACGCGCAGAACTAGAATTAGAGCTCTCACAAGCAAAACAAAATAAACTAGGTGATGTTGAAAGAATCGAACGAAAAATCGAACAATTAACATTGAAAGAACTAGAGCAACTAAAAGTAGACTTAGAACATTTAGTTTTAAAACAACAGCCCAAGGAAATGGATATTAGAGTAGAAGAGATTGCAAAACAGTTAGAATTAGAAATAGAAATGAAGCAAACTGAAATGGAAATAAAAAAGAAACGAATTCGAAATAGAAAACAAAAAATTAATTCCAAACCTAATCCTGCCAAAAAAACTTATTAAATTCAAACACGCTCTCGTTTTTTGAGTTTAGTTAAATAATAAAAAAAACATCCCAAGCATTTAAGTGCACGGGATGTTTTTATAGTTTAAATTCAACTATTATTAGAAGTCTCAAAGATCTCCAGCGAAGATATCATTAAACATTGATGAGATATCTTTAACAACATTAGTATAATCATAATTGGTAATCCCTTGATTAAACGCATATGTAGCGAAGTGACTCATATCAACATCGTCAGATATATTATAAGCAAATAGGATTTCTGAATAAGAAGCATACATCGCAGTTACTAAATTATTTCGAACAATTGCATTTAATAAGTCTTTTGGCATCGGGCTAGGCGCTCGGTTATTAGCTTTATCATCATTTAATTGAGCTTTATAGTTATTTCATAAACCCATATAATTCCAACCTTTGATTAGGGTATCAGAACCTTTAACAAAATCAACTGAAAGTTCTGGTTCTTTAACAGTATTAAATTTATCTGTTTTATAATCATAAACTTGTTTATCAACCATTTTTACTGATTTAGATGCAGCATCATGAAGGCCACCTTGAATAACTTGTGCATTCGGATCATTGTTTGCCGCAACTTGGTCTAGTGAATTATAAGTAGTTGTTTGCTTTGTTCTAAGCAATTGGAAGACGAATAAACTGTTGAAAACATCCATGATATCTTGACTATGAATGTTAAGTCTATCTTCAGGATCGATTCCTGGGTGAATTGTTTCGAATTTAATTTGATCAGTTGGAAGTCCGTGTCTAATTGAACCTTGAACAGGAACTTTAGCATAAATTAAATCTTCTTGTTTCTTATCACCTTTTGGTCTTCAAGTTGGTTGATATAGATTCATTCCATCCAAAGTACCATATTTAGCATCCGGATTTCATTCGTATTGTGCATTTTTATCACCATCTTTAACATGAGCTGCAGTATCGGTTCAAGCATAATCACTTAAACTAATCGCATTTATGACTTTTCTTGTAACCTTTTGATCTAAGGTAAAATTAGCATCGGTTGTTGGAGCGTCTACATTGTCTCAATCACGATTATCAACCTTAGGTGTTTGTGTTCCGGTTATGATATTTCCATTATTGTCAGCAACACCAGGGAAACCTTCAAAATATATCATGTTTAAAATAATATTAGCAGCGTCTGATGGCGATGGGTTAGTTGGCTCGCCCGGAGGGCCATCATAATATCAATCATCTTCATTATTTCATCCTTGTTGGATGTATCCTTCATCGATATAACCTTGTAGCAACATACTTCCAATAACAGAAGCACCAGATGGCGAATTAAAGACGTTTTCAAACATTTCTTTATAATCACCATACAATGAACTCATTGCTCGATGCATATCAATTCATGCATCAATTCGATAAGGATCTTTTTCACCATTAGTCAAAGGAGTGGCCGGAAGCGTAATGGCAGATAAATTAGTACCATCAATTTGAGCGTTACTAGTAATCCCACCTAAAACAAACCGGAATGCATCATAAAATGACATACCGCCATTTTCGCGATACATATGTCAGAAGTTATCTCAATCTAGGAAATCACTTTCATCATAAACAATAGTACTCTTATCGCTAAAGTAATCATTAAAATTAATTGCAGATCCTAAAGCTGGAATATATGTTACTAAATCTTCATAATAAGAAACATTAGAAAAATTCTTAGTGTTAGTATCATAGATTGATTTAGCAAAAGTATTATTTTCAATTTTGCTTTCACTAGTCATTAATCCCAATGAAACAGAGGTTAATTGGAAGAATAATGGTAATGTTAATGTTACAGCTAGTAATGCTCCAAAAATTGCTCCATGCGATTTTAGTAAAATTTTAACACGGCCATTTTTATCTTGTGATACAAAATTCAGTTTTCAAGTATTTAGATCGCCCATCTTTGCTTTGCTAGTTTTAGCTAAGTTTTTATAAGCGTCTTTAGAAAAAAGATATTTTGATTTTTCTTTTGTTTGGTCACCAAGAACATAAAAATTTGTCATCAATTTATTTGTTCTTGTGTGGAATGCTTTATCACCATTTTCAGTTCCTAAGATTTTTTTTGCTTTCTTAGCAGCCTTCATTTCTAATTTATTAATTTTTAAATCATCGTATTCTTCAATACTAAGTTTCCCTCATATTCTTTTCAACTTTCAAGCTCACAATCCTTCTAGCAAAAGGTTTCCAATAATTACATAACATAAGAATCAGATTAAGCCTAATATTTGAGCGAATAGAGCATCTGATCCATCCATTCCTGTCATTTTAACAACACTAGCAACAAGCGTATCCTTCACGCCTAACCATATTAAAGCGCTAACTCCTCAGATAACTAAGTTTCCAACACTAAAATATGCTGTTCGTTTTCATCCGCCACGATACCCCGAAATAACTAATATAAAAAATATTACCATTAAGAATACGATGGGAACTCATATATCGGCGGTTCCTAACCAAGATAATGAGTTTTGTACATCATTCAATAAAATCATTATTTATGCTCCCTTCTATTATTTAGCCTCAAAACCAGTTACGGTTACAACTTTTTGTTCTAAAACGTGTTTACTTAAATTTTCAACTTTACCATTCAATGTAGATGTGTATGTTTCATAAGTAATATCAATTTTAGTTGGATCATCTGCATTTATAGCTACGTTTAAACTATATAAACGCGAATCATTAGAAATGTTGATATAGGGACTAATAAGTGGCAATGTAGCTTTAGCGATTGCTTCACTATCAGTCTTTCCAACGACGGCAGCTGTGATGTTATCAATAACGTCTTGCGCTTTGCAATCTATTTTGCTAATACCTTTTGACACAATCGTAACGTATTCAGTGGTTTTTAATTCTTTTGCCAAACCTTCTCAAAGTGTTCCTTGAACAAAAGGAAAAGTTTCATTTCTAACTTTTTCAGTAGTGGTATAATAAGTGCCGTCAATATTAATTGCACCTCATTGATCATGCCCCTCTAAACTAATTGAAGCAATATTACTTGCATTAGTTATGTTAAAAAATTTTTGTAATGTTGTAATTTGTTTTGCAAGACTGCCTTTTTTTCCTTGACCAGCTTTTTCCACAGCGGTCTCTATTTCTTCGGGCATAGTAGTTTTGCCCAAAGCAGTTATGGCAGTAATTTCTGGTTTAGCCAAACTATTTGTATTGTTTTCATTTGCATCGCTTCCGTTTTTTGCCTGCGTTTGTGATGTAGCGGCATTCATTGGTAAAATTATACCCAAGGGAATTGCGATCAACGACATCGTAGCTAATCCAGCTACGATAAATTTATTTTTCTTCTTCATATATAACCTCCTAGTTCATACATGTACGAGTTCCTTAATCACTCCAACAACATGATTATACACGTTTATTTGCATATTCAAGTGTTAAATTTTCATTGCCAATATAATTATTAATATGGAACATTATTTTAATAATATTTGCATACACGAATTCAATAATATTTGCACACACGAACAATTGGCATCTAAAAATAATTTTAATTTGCATATCCAAATTTAACTTTTTAATCTATAATAGAGAGTTGCATAGACAAATAATTAAGGAGATTCATAATGAACAAAGATATTTTAGATTCTATTGATAAAACAATTTTATTAAATAGGGACTTACTAAACGATTTAGATATGAAAGGCGGCGATGGCGATTATGGTACTAACTTGTATCGTGGCATCCAAGAGATTAATAAAGTAAAAGAACAATTCAACAATAAAACACTAGATCAAATTCTAATTTTGTGTGGTCAAATTTTCATGACTAAAGTCGGAGGTACATCTGGTATTTTATGAGCAACTTTACTAGTAAGTATGGGGAAGGCAATGGCTAATTGTGATGTTGATCACTTAGCTGTTAGTAGAGCTTTTCAAACGGGCGTAAACACAATGGCAAGCAGAGCTAAAACAAAAGTTGGCGAAAAAACAATGCTGGACGTATTAATTCCAGTTGCTAATCTTTATGTTGAATTAGCTAAAACAAATAAGAACACTAATGAAATTTTAGAAGCGATGCACACATTAGCGGCTAAACGCTCTGATGAAACTAAAAATATGATCGCAACAAAAGGTCGCGCGTCATACTTAGGTGAAAGAACTTTAGGTTTTGGAGACGCAGGAGCAAAGAGTTGCGAATTGATGATTAATTCAATTAGAACATTGCATTTAGAAAAAAAGTAAAATCAATATTAAAATAATAGAAATAAAGGAGATAATTTTTTCCTCTTATTTTTAGGGTGTCAAGTAAAAAACCTTGACATCTTTTTTTAATTATGTATACTTATTAAGTGTTTAAAAAACAAGAGGTGAATATATTGGTAAAAATTAGACTAACTAGAGTGGGAAGACATAAACGTCCATTCTATCGTATTGTGGCTATGGACGCTCGAACAAAAGCAAATGGAGCATATATCGAATTATTGGGAAACTACGATCCTTTAACAGGAAAAATAGTTCTTAAAGAAGAATTGATTATGAAACAATTGAATATGGGAGCGCAACCTACTGACACAGTGAGAAATATCCTAAGTAACGAAGGATTGTGGAAAAAATTTGCAGAATTGAAAGATGCTGCTAAAAAGGATAAAGCAGCTAGAACTGCTAAAAATCCATCTACTAAAAAAGCTACATCTGCTAAAAAACCAGCTGCTAAAAAAGCAACTGCTAAAAAAGCGACTACAGCTAAAGTTACAACAAAAGCTGCGCCAGCAAAAACAACAACTGTTAAAGCAACTGCAACAAAAACTGCAACAAAAACTGCAGCAAAAACTACAACTGTTAAGGCAACTGCAGCAAAAGCTGCGCCAGCTAAAGCAACTGTAGCTAAAAAAGCAACAGCAACAAAAGTTGCCGCAGCTAAAAAACCTGCAGCTAAAAAAGCAACTGCAGTTAAAAAACCAGCAGTTAAAGCAACCGCAGCTAAAAAAGCTCCAGCAACAAAAGTTGCCGCAGCTAAAAAACCAGCCGCAAAAAAAGCAACTGCTGTAAAAAAACCAGCAGTTAAAGCAACCGCGGCTAAAAAAGCAACAGTAGCTAAAACTACAACTGCTAAAAAACCAGCAGCAAAAAAAGCTCCAGCAGCTAAAAAATAAATAAAGTGAAAATTACTATTTTAACTTTGTTTGAACACGCTTATGATGGGTTCTTAAACGAATCAATTATAAAGCGAGCTATTCGTGATAAAAAAGTGGATATTGAAATTATCGATTTCCGTAAATATAGTCATGATAATCATCAAAAAGTTGATGATTCACAATGCGGCGGTGGGCCAGGAATGGTGTTATCACTGCAACCAATTGTGAGTGCAATTAAGGATTTATCTACTAAAGATAGTAGAATCATATTGACTAGTCCCAAAGGGAAAATGTTTAATCAAAAAAATGCCTACGAATTAAGTAAGTGTGATCACATCATATTTATCGCAGGTCATTACGAGGGGTTCGATGAACGTCTTGAGCATTACCTTGATGAAACCTATTCAATCGGAGACTATGTTTTAACTGGAGGAGAATTACCGACAATGGTAATGACTGACAGTATTGTTAGATTAATCGATGGTGTTATTAACCAATCAAGTTTAATTGATGAATCATTTAATAATAATTTATTAGACTACCCAGTTTACACTCGGCCAATTGATTTTGACGGGCACAAGGTACCTAGCATATTGTTATCAGGCGATCATAAAAAAATTGATGAGTACCGACACAAAGAACAAATTAGAATTACAAAAAGTAATCGACCAGATTTATTTAAAGAGTTCCTAAAACTAAATAAGGAGGGAAACTAAATGGCAGAAATGAAAATTAATAGAGGCGCTATTATTGATTCAATTAATAAACCTCAATTAAAAAAAGATGTTCCAGCTTTTTCTTCAGGAGATACAGTTATTGTTCATAACCGAATTACTGAAGGTAAAAAGACGAGAATACAAAAATTCGAAGGCGTTGTCCTTAGAAGACGTGGTGGTGGAGTTTCAGAGACTTTCATCGTTCGTAAAGAATCAAGTGGATTAGGGGTTGAAGAATGTTTCCACATTCATTCACCGCTAGTTGAAAAGATTGAAGTAAAACGAAGGGGTAAAGTTAGACGAGCATATATTTCGTATATGCGAGAACGTTCTGGTAAATCAGCTAGAATTAAAGAACTTAAATAATTACCACAAAAAGATTTTGGATTTCCAAAATCTTTTTTGTACGGAAGGAGGAAAAATAAATGGATTTAACTAAGGAAATTCAAAAGACTAAAAAGAAAATAAAGTTGTTATCTAATAAGAAAGAAACAAAAGCATGTGATATTAATTTATCAAATCAAAAACTTAACGAATTAAAGATAAGCTTGGCAAAGGAAAACACCCATACTTATCAAGAAGGCCATCGAGTTAAACAAAACAAAAACATTCAAAATGTTAGGTTTAAATCAGGGATTGTAAAATTCTCAAAACTTTATGACACAACAAATTTACCGAAACGATATTTATTATCACTTTTATTTGGAGTTATATCTGGTTTGGCGACACTTTTCTTCATTCAGAATACCGGATTATATTCGCCAGGACTTTCTGGAGCAATCCAAGGTGCCAGTCGGATGGTTCGGACTTCAATTACAAACGAAGCGGTAGCGACTAGTGTTTATAATTTTATGTTCTGGGGATTATACTTTATTGCGAATATTCCACTATGTATTTTCGCTTATTACAAGGTTGGCAAACATTTTGCAATAATGACAATTCTTCAAATTACCGGAGCACAAATTACTGGTTTAGTAGTTAGCTTTATTCCTGGTGCAAGTGATATTATGATTTTTGGCAGCACTGTTATTGACAAAGATCCTAATAGTGATTATTATAATGATTTGATTAAAAATGACATTCAATTATTAAGTTGATCAAATACTGATCAAGCATCTAAAATCCCTAGTTTAATAGCTTATGGTTTTGCAGCGGCGATAACTGATGCTATCCCTATTGCTTTAAATTATATTATTGGTGGATCATCTGGTGGAACCGATGTATTATCATTTTATTATGCCCGCAAGAAAAACAAACCCATTGGTACAAGCATAACGTATTTAAACGCGTTAACACTAGTGTTTGGGATCATCATTGGCTCGTTTGGATCTGCCAGCATGATCAATATTAAATATGCGACCCTAGAAAATTTCTTCAGTCCGAATATGATGGTTTCAATTATGACGACCATCTTAATGGGTCTAATCTATAATTATTATTTTCCTAAACATAAAATTATTAAAGTTCAAGTTTATAGCAATAAGGTACGGGAAATTAGGAATCATTTAGTTGATGAAAACTATAGTCATGCCTTAACCATTAACAATACAATCGGTGGTTATAAATGAACTAGTAATCAAAACATTGATACCGTTTGTATGTATGTTGAGTTACCTGAATTAATATATCAAATTAGGAAGATTGACGAAGAGTGTTTAATCACAACCCAACGGATAATTGATGTCGATGGTTACATGGCTGTATCACATTAAGTGACTCATTTAGAATATTGCAAAAAAATAAGAACAGAAATGTTTTTATTTTTTTTTAGTAAATCACTTATTAATATATACAAATATATTTTTTGATGTTATATTTATAGCATTATTTAATAAGTGAGCAAGGGAATGGCAAAAAAGGATAAAATCAATAAAGAAATTACAAAGCCTTTAAAAAGCGAAAAGAAAATGATTAAACCATTTTCATCAACTCGTAGTGCTATTGCAAAAGTTATTAACATCGATGGTGTTGGAGACGTTAACAAAGTTTTCCAAAATTCTGATGGTGAGACCGTAAGATTTCACTCATCAATCGTTAAATTTAGTCAACTATACAAAACCAGAAATAAATGGCTTCGTTATTTATTAGCGATTACAATGGGTATTGTTGCCGGTATTTTTGCGTTGTTTTTTATTCAAAATACTGGTTTATACCAGCCGGGTCTTGGTGGGGCTTTGCAAGGAGTTGCGCGATTAGTTCAAACTGAAATGTTAGAATCAGGAAGCAATGCCGGGACTGCCGGGACTGTTTATAACATCCTTTTTTGAGGATTATATTTAATAGCTAACATCCCGCTATGTATTTTTGCTTACTATAAGATTAATAAGCAATTTGCATACCTTACTATTTTGTTTATTATTGGAGCTCAAGTGACAGGTTTCTTATTATCAATGATTCCTAACATTGACGAACAAGTTATGTTAGGACAATGTGATTTAAGTCTTTTTACGGGCACTTGAAGCGAAAGCAAGGGTATGCCGCAACCGCAATGAGAATATGTTAATCAAAACTATGGTGAGTTGATTAGAAATAATATCCAAATGTTAGACTGGGGAAACCCGACGCAAGCCGCAATGGTACCACAAATGTTTCTTTATGTCGTGATGGGAGCAGTTGGTTTTGCTTTACCTGTTTCATTATTATATATCGTCGGAGGTTCTTCTGGTGGCGCTGATGTTGTTTCTTTTTATTATGCTAAAAAGAAAAATAAACCCGTTGGTAACATTTTAACTTATCTAAATGTTGTGACATTAATGATTGGGATTCTCCTTGGTAGTTATATTCCTGCAGGAATAATTGATAGTAAATATTTTGCGGCTAATTATTTATTCTCGCCAAACATGATGTGTTCATTATTACTAAGTGCTTTAATGGGAATCATCTTTAATTTCTATTTTCCAAAACATAAAACAGTGAAAGTACAAATTTATAGTACTAAGGTTATGGAAATAAGGGATAACCTAATGACCTTAAAATACAACCATGCATTGACTATTAATAACTCAATCGGTGGTTATTCTTTAAAGGAAAACAAAAACTTTTATACAATATGTATGTACGTTGAATTACCTGAATTAATATATGCAATTAGGAAAATTGATAAAGATTGTTTAATCGTAACAACGAGAGTTATTGGATTAGACGGTTTTATGGCAGTCAAAAAATAACTCGGGGATAAACAAAATGGCAAAAGATTCAAATACAAAAAACAATAATAAAAATGATGTGCTATCGAAGGATGAATCAAGCACAAAATTTTCTGATGACAAAGTTGTTGCTTCAAATAAGAAAGCTACTACTCAAAAAACAAAAGCCAAAAAACAAAATCACAAGAAGAATGTTGATCAATCAAATAATAATCATATAAACATAAACATCAATAGTAAAGAGTTTGTTAAAAAGGCGATTAAGAATCTTAATAAAATTGATGACCCATACCAAGGGTGTGTCTCACGCCAAGAATTTGATCGGATTAGAAAAACATCAGGTTTATTAAGATTTAGTGGTTTGTATTCTGAAAAAAGAGTTTGAGTACGATATCTAATTATTGCCATTGGAGCACTCTTCTTTGGATTTATTTCATTAATATTTGTTAAGAACACCGGTTTATATTCGGCTGGACTTGGAGGTATTTTCCAAGGGATAGCACGGTTTACTCAAACAGCAATGTTACAAGGCAGTCCGGCAATGGTAGCGGCAGCACCCACAGTTTATAATGTTTTATTCTGAGGGTTATATTTTATTGCGAATTTACCTTTGTGTCTTTTTGCTTATTATAAAATAGACAAACGATTTGCTAAGTTATCATTTCTTTATTTAGGACTTAACAATCTTTTTGGTTTAGCTTTATCATTTATACCTGAATTAAGTACATTTAGTATCTTTGGCAATATTCAATCTACAGATAACCTTTTGACAAGTAATTCAATAGTTTTATTAGATTGAGATTTCGGTCAAGGTGATGGCGATTTAGCTCAAATAGTTCCATTGATTTTTGCAGCTACCGTGTATTCAATAATCGGCATTATATGATATGCGGTTATGTATATCTCTGGAGGATCATCAGGTGGTGGCGATATCATCGGAATGTGATATTCTAAGAAAAAGAAAAAATCATTAGGTTTTAGTTTAATGATTATCAATATGGTTTGTATTTTTATATCAGCTACCATCGGTAGTTTTGGTTCTTCATGTTTAGTAGAACCGGTTCAAATAACTCGATTAATATCGCCAAATTTACTATGTTCAATCGCGTCAGCGATTATGATTGGAATCGGCGTTAACACGTTATATCCGCGATACAAAATTATTCAAGTCCATGTTTATACTTTAAAAGGAATGAAGATTAGAGATAATTTATTTAATAAAAAATATATCCATACGGTAACGATTCATAATAACATTGGCGGATATAGTTTAGATCCTGTTCAAAGAATAACCACTGTTTGTACTTATACCGAGTTACCGCGTGTTGTTAACGCGATAAGGGAGATTGATCCCGACGGGATGATTATCACCGTTAAGATTAGAGATTTTGACGGTTACATTAAAATTGAGAAATAATAAAAATTAACCCTTGTTAAAGCAAGTGGTTATTTTTTATTATTTTAAATTTCCCATTAATCTTTATAAGATAGAAGTCGCGCATATTTTTTGTTTCTTAAAACTCAAAGGTATGCCAGGCCAATAATGACGATGGGTGATAAAACTGCAAAAGTTAAGCTAGTGATATAAACGGCTTGATCGGCTTGAACGTATTCTAATTTGGTGGTGCTTTGTTGAAAGGCTTTCATTTCATCAACACTTTTTCAACCATCCATTTGCAAAAATGCAGATTTACTAAAAGGGGACTTGTCTCAAAACGCTTTATTATTTCAATTTTTTATTATTATTGTTATGGCGGTCACGAATTCTTTTGTATTTATGGGATTAATATTTTCATACTTAACGTATTGATTAAAATCAATTCCACCATCACTAGATAATGGGCCTATGTAACTTTCATATTTTTTACTCATTGCATATGGTGTTTTTAAATTGTTATATTCATTATAATTCTTTTGGTGGATACCCGCGCCAACTGCTGTTCCAACGAATACAGCACCTACGGAGCAAAGTGCAATCATATTGATATAATTTTTACATTACGATGCACCATGTAAATCATCTCCTTTAATTATTAATTAGCGCTTTAATATTGTTGGAACTAAAGGCATTATATCGATATTTATTCAAATTTTAATGTTCATCTAAGTCAAATATTATAATTGACTTGTATAATACAATTATAATATACAAAAGATATTTTAAACAAATGATACAATTTTGATAATGTGTTTTTAGGATGCTAATTTTATTTAAATTCATTATTAAATTATGTTTATCCCCGATGAATTTAAGATCGGTGTACAAAATAAAAAGTAGGATTAGTTGTTGAACTAGCCCTACTTTTTAGCATTATTTTAATTTCAAACTACTTATTTAATAATGCCGAAATCCTTAGCGTTACGATATTTCCCTTCACTATCGATTCCAAAACCAGCAACTCAAGCGTTAGGGATATCAAAAATGGTTCAATCGATTTTTACATCAATACTTCTCGCGCTACTATCTTTTTTAAAAAGGACACAAATTTTAACATCTTTTGCACCAAGTTTTAATAAGTAAGATTTAAACATTGCTAGGGTTTGACCGGTGTCAATCATATCTTCTAAGATTAAAATTGTCTTACCTTTAACCAAAGACATATCAACGGCTAATAAAATTTTAGGTTCATTATTACTTTTGCGATTGTTTCCATAACTAGTTATTTTAGTTGCTCGCAAACTTAAATCAAAATCTAGCATTGGTAATATTTGACCGCTAAAAACAATTGATCCATCTAAAATTGGAACGATTAGAACTTCACCTTTATCTTCATAATAGTTATTTAGTTTTTCAGCGGTTTGCTTGATACCATTTAAAATTTCATCATAAGTGAATAAAATTTCTTTAAAGATTAGTTTTGTCATCGAATACCCTTTCATAAATTTCATCAACGTAACGGCAATGATATTTATAATCAAATAACTTGCTAAGTTCATCTTTAGAAATATAATCCATTATTTTGGATTGTTTAATATTAAACTCAAAAGAGTTTTTTTGTTTTAATGTTTGGGCTGCAACAGCTTGAATTAAATCATAAGCCTGCTCACGTTCT
>JAACJW010000023.1 GCA_021378525.1 Ureaplasma sp. Hg2
ATGAAATAATTCAATGCAATTCATGAGAAATGTTTTGGACACCAATGAGATTGTTGATGATGTTTACATTGCTTTAGAATATAAAATTCCGATGTCTTCAAAACGAATTGATTTTATGATTATGGGGAACAACAAGGAAGGGATTAACAACTTTGTTATTGTTGAATTAAAACAATGACAAAAGGCATCTACTACAAATATGGATCATATTGTAAATACTTTTGTTGGAAAAAATAATAGGGATGTAGAGCATCCTTCTTATCAAGCGATGGGTTACTTGCATTTGATTCAGAACTATAACCAAAACGTTATGCAAAAACATATTGTCGGTAATTCATTTGCATATTTACATAATGCTAAAAAAAGCGATAATACTAATTTAGGTTCATCTGCTATTTATAAATTTATTGAACAATATCCAATTTATTTTAAAGAGGATCGATTAGCGTTAACAAAAAAACTAACCCAACTAATTGGTAGAGGCAAAGGGAAAGAAATCTTATATGATATTGAAAGTGGTAAATTAGTTCCTGCTAAAAAACTAATTTCAACAATCAAAGATACCCTAAAAGGTAATGAGCAATACGTACTGTTAGAAAGTCAAAAACTTATTTATGAAAAGATCCTAAGTAATATTAACACGACAAATAACGTCTACATTATTAATGGAAACCCAGGAACCGGTAAATCAGTATTAGGGATTAATCTTTTATCAAAAATATTCGAGGCAAAAAAATTAGCTACTTATGTTACACCTAACGCCGCTTTTAGACAAAGTATAATTTATTCTTTAAAACAAAAGAGAATAAAGCAGGATAATTTAAACAATGAAGTTATCAAAGGATTATTTAAAGGTGGAAAATCATTTACAAAATGTGATGCTGGAATATATGATTGAATCATCGTCGATGAAGCCCATCGTTTAAAGAAACGCGATATTATGTATAGTGGTAATCAAATCGAAGATGTTATAAAAGCGTCTAAGAATACAATTTTCTTTGTTGATGATAATCAAGTTATTAGAGAAGCAGATATCGGTACAACCGAAAACATAATTAAGGCAGCAAAGAAATTTAATAGAAATATTTATACTGGTGATGACTATTTATTAGAAACGCAATTTAGATGTAACGGTGCACAAGGTTATATGAATGCATTAGATAATTTATTGCAAATTAAGAAAACTGCTAATTTCTATTTGGATGTTGATTCTAGTTATGATGTAAAAATTTTTAGAGATCCTAAGGCTATGCTTGAAGATATAATGCATAAAAATGTCGAAGGTAAAAGCGCCCGAATGATAGCCGGATATGCTTATGAATGAAATACCAAGAAATTACAAAAGGATGAAATTCATGAATACGGTGATATTGTTTTACCTGAATATGATTTTAAACTTCCATGAAATTTTTATGGCGATGCATCATTGTGAGCTGTTAAACCAGAATGTTCGATGGAAGTTGGATGCGTTCATACTGTTCAGGGTTTAGAATTTGATTACACCGGTATTATTATCGGTAAAGATTTAGAAGTAGATAACAATAATATCCTAAGCGGATCATACGAAAATTATTATGATAAAACCGGTAAGCAAAATACAAAAAATGATCCAGAGTTATTAACCAAACTGATTAAAAATATTTATAAAATTTTATTAAGTAGAGGCCAAATGGGAACATATATTTTTATAGAAGATGATAAACTTCGAGATTATTTTTTAAAACATCTTAAGAATAAAGAAAATTATATCAATTAATAAAATTTATTGACAAAGTATAAGTTGGATAGTATTATTTATGTGTAAAGGGGAGAAGCTTACCGACCTTCGTTGTCGGCCTTGTCCTGGTATCAAATATATAAAATAAGTGCTCTATTGTAGGGCACTTATTTTATATATTTGATAGATTATTAATTCTAACTGTTCTACTTTTGAACTTAGTTGAATTTTCACATAATGATGATTTAATACTCGGTGGTATTTTTGAATAGAGGAAACCGTAATTTTATCTAAAATTACGGTTTCTATTAATTTGTCATTAAATATGAAATCGAGAAAAAATGATATACCCTTACAAAAGGAAGGTAAAATAAAATGGAACATAATAAAATTATTTTAACAAAACTAGGCGATATTAAAGCTGAAATCCCTAGTAAAAGTGAGCAGGAATATATGAGAAAAAGAACTCGTGAAGATGAAGGATTTAGTAGCTATCATTAATATGCTTGCTGATAAATAAAATTAATAACATATAAAATAGATAATTTCATTTGAGATTATCTATTTTATATGTATAATTACATTTAACAAAGGGGAAATATTATGGGCAACAATTCTAAAATACACAAACGATTGCTATTCGTGGCAACATGTTTATTTATCATTCTAGTGATTGTCGGGACTTTGGTTAATCTTTTTGCAATAGTGATTGGATTACCTGTGCTTTTTGTAGTTTGATATTTAATAGAGTTGCCATTTCTAAAGAGTGATATGGAAGCGTTCAAAAGAGCTGATTATGCTTATGGAGTGGCAACAGCTACCTTCGCTTTAATTCCTTTAACATTTTTAGTTGGAGTACTTTTTAATATCAGCGCTTGCAACATAATCAAAATGCCTAAGTATGAACGACAATGTCAAAAAGAAGCTGAATACATGGAGCGGCTAGAACGTAAGCGAGTAGAACGACAAAGACTTGCTGATCAAGAATATGAAGAAGAAGTGCGACAGCGAAGTAGAGAATTAGAAGAACAAGGGTCGGCTAATCCGCAATATAAAGAAGCACACGATAGATATGTGAGATAGTATTAATCACCTATAAGATAATCAATAATAACTAATGATTTGATAGCTAGTAACGCAAATAAATTTTCATTAGATATTAACTCAAACCATTATTAATCAAATTCCAAAATCTATGTTTTAGGAAAAAGGTGTAAATTTACATGAAAAACCATAGGAAAAAGATGTAATTCTACATCTTTTTCCTATTTTTAAATATAAATCCGTAATGAGTTAAATGTCATTATGGTGGATTATCAACCTTATTATAAACTTACTAATTAGTTTTGAATTATGCCAAATAGTATAAAAAAAGAGTTAATAGTCATGCTATTAACTGCTAAAGATCCGGTTCCATAGATAAAAATCTTTTCTCCATGTGAATATATTGTACTACATTAAATAGGTTTGTCAATATTTTTTTGATATAAATGTAAAAAGGGTTAATCGATATAATAAAAAGTTAGCATAACTATTTACCATTATATATGGCGCCTTAAATATATTCGCTAGATTTATAAAATTAGCGATGCTTTCGCTTGTCTCCCTTATGAATAGGTCGACCGCGCTTAATATCTTTTCTACTATTGTGTAAGTCGGTTACTTTTGTATTATTAGCAATATTTTGATTTTGGTCATTAATATTATGATTTGCTCTAGATGCAACTCTTGTCCCACTATTTCTATTTGTTTGAGCTAATGACGCTCTAGTTGTTTTTTGGTTTGTTGTAGGTCGCTTTAAAGGTGCCTGATGATTATCTTGACTATTAGCCGTGCGAGTTATTGTTACCTCGTTTTCAACTTGATAACTATTATCGCGATTAGATGCTTCACGATTGCCATGGTTAGTAACGGGTTCGCCTATTGGTGCGATAGATCTGTAGGGTTCAAATTCATCATCAATATTAGATTCTATAGGCGTTATAGATTCATTTTGTCTACTTACATAACCATTTGTTTGTGGTTTAGGATCACTTTGGATTTTGATCGGTCTAGTGAAGGGCGTTCCTTGCTTATGTTGTTTTCCTGGCGCAATAGATTCGCTCTGTGTGGCGCTAGGTTTAATTGAGTGAGTTCTATATTTAGATTTTTTTATTGACGTTTTAACTTCACTTCTATTATCAGCAAGTTTAGCAAATTGCGTCCCTCGCTCAAACTGTTTTCCTGATATTAAAGAATCTTTATGCATATGGACATGCTGAATTGTTGTTTCGGGATTACGTTGGCTATTAGTTGGTTCAACCTGATTATTAATCGGACGAGCTCCTTGTGTTCTTGAATTGGTTATAGTACTTGCTACTTGATTTGAAGGTGTGATAGAAGGACTTTGATCGGCAATGGGTTGATTACTAGACGGCCAAACGATTTGTGCTTTATGTGCACTTTCTTTAGAGACCGGTTGAATTGATGCTTCGAAATTACGTTGGATATTAGTTTGTTGAATCATTTGTGCTTTATGCGCACTTTCTTTAGAGACTGGTTGAATTGATACTTTGAAATTATGTTGGTCATTAGTAGGTTGAACCATTTGAACTATAGGTTCAACTTGATTGTTAATAGGTTTAGTAAATGGCGTTCCAAACTTACGGTGGTCATTATTTGGATGAACGTCTTGTGTTCCTAAACCAGCTAAATTATTAACTGGTTGATTTGATAGAACTATAGAAGCATTTTGATTAGCAACGGATTGATTTATTGGAGCTTCATATTGACGTTGATTATTAGCTGACCAAGCCGTTTGGGCTCCATGCTCGTTTTGATTAGTGACAGGTTGAATTGGTGTTTCAAAATTATATTGATTATTAGTTGGTTGAACCATTTGAACTATAGGTTCAACTTGATTATTAATAGGGTTAGTAAATGGCGTTCCAAACTTACGGTGATCATTAATTGGATAAATGTCTTGTGTTCCCGAACCAACTAAATTATTAACGTGTTGATTTGATGGAACTATAGAAGCATTTTGATTAGCAACGGATTGATTTATTGGAGCTTCATATTGACGTTGATTATTGGCTGACCAAGCCATTTGGGCTCCATGCTCGTTTTGATTGGCGACAGGTTGAATTGGTGTTTCAAAATTATATTGATTATTAGTTGGTTGAACCATTTGGGCTCCATGCTCGTTTTGATTAGTGGCAGGTTGAATTGGTGTTTCAAAATTATATTGATTATTAGTTGGTTGAACCATTTGAACTATAGGTTCAACTTGATCATTAATCGGATAAACGTCTTGTGTTCCTAAACCAGATAAATTATTAATTGGTTGATTTAATGGCACTATAGAAGCGTTTTGATTAGAAATCGGTTGATTTATTGACGTTTCATATTGGGGCGAATTATTAGTTGGACGAAACATTTGGGCTCTATGTCCGTTTTGATTGGTGACTGGTTGAATTGATGCTTTAAAATTATGTTGGTCATTAGTTGGTTGAACCATTTGAACTATAGGTTCAACTTGATTGTTAATAGGTTTAGTAAATGGCGTTCCAAACTTACGTTGATCATTAATTGGATGAACATCTCGTGTTCCTGAACTGGCTAAATTACTTGCAGGTTGATTTGACGTCACTGCAGAAGTGTTTTGATTGGCAACGGGTTGATTTGTTGATGCTTCATACTGGCGTTGATTATCCGCTGTTCGGACCATTTGGGCTCTATGCCCGTTTTGATTAGTGGCAGATTGAATTGATGTTTTGAAATTACGTTGACCGTTAGTCGATTGAATGTTCAGAACTACAGGTTCAACTTGATTATTAATGGGCTTAGTAAATGGCTTTCCAAACTTACGGTGATCATTAATTGGATGAACGTCTTGTGTTCTTGAACTAGCTAAATTACTTGACGATTGATCTGATGATACTCTAGAAGCGTTTTGATTGGTAATGGATTGATTTATTGATGACCCTTGTTTACGTTGATTGTTAGCTGGTCGAACCATTTGTGTTCTATGTATACTTTGATTAACAACCGGTCGACTTATTGACGCCTCAGACTTGCGTTGGTCGTTAGCAGGTTGAAGTGTTTGTGTTCTAGCTTCGCTTCGATTATCAACAGGTCTAGTAAGGGGCGCTTCAGACTTACGTTGACTAGTGACCCTTTGATTAGTCTTGGAATTATTTTTGATTGACGCATTTTGATTGCTTTGCTTTGAAGGAGCTGTAGAAGTCGTCTCAATTCTTGTACCATCAGCTGAATAAGTGTGAGATACATTTTGATCTATTTTATATTTATTATGTTTTTTCATTTTTGGGTCTCCTTTAGTAGCAAATATAAACATTAATAGAATAGCTAAGTAACTAACTATAATAATAGCAAGTGCACTTATATTTCCAATGATTCATAATGTTGAAATGGTTGCTAATAACGCTAATGTAAATAAGGGATATTCGGCAAATTTCTTTTTTCATTTCTAACATATCACTTATATATCAAAAGATATATTACAACTTAATTATATCATTTGCTAAAACCGTTCATTGATTCGACCTTAAGATTTGATTGTATTTTATTTGCACAAAACATTTCTTAATTTGTTTTGCAAGCACGGACAACAAAAAAAGCAAGGCCTCCACTTTAAATGGAGACACTTGCTTTTTTTATATAGTACGAATCAATTATCTGGAATTTGTGCTCTTTATTATGAGGGCTCCTTCTTCTTTCGACTCATCATGGCAGTATATTTATATGCACCACCTTTTTCTTTTTTAGCGTTTTGTTTATCAAAAGGTTGTTTCTTTAAGAAGTTAAACGACCCCGTCGCGGGTGTTTCTGATGCTTTTATAGGCTTAAAATTTAAATCACCTCAAAGATCTTCACGGCTTACCGGTTTCTTTGATACCTTTTTGCTTTTAACTTTATGACTAAGCGGTACTTGTTTACGACTAAGTGGTACTTGTGATCTACTTTGATTATCAACCGTGTGATCAGCCGGCGTTTGTGATCTGTCTTGATAATCAACAGGACGATCGATTATAACTTGTGAACTATTTTGATAATTAGCCGAGACACCAACCGGTACTCGCACTCGCACTCTATTTTGATTTTTAACAGGGCGACTTGTTTGTGCCTGAGGCTCGTTCGCATTATTTGTTGCATAGCCCCTTTGTGCTCGAGAGTTACTCCTAGTGTTTGGCACACTGTTTCTTTGTGTCCCTGAATTATTTGGATTATTTTGACTCGCAGTTGCCCGCATATTAAGTTGGACACGTCTTCTTTCGGTAGCGGATGCACGACGTGAGTTCAAGTTATCCTTTTTGATTTGTTGTAATTTCTTAATTCTCTTTTTTCTCAAAAAGTATCAAAATAAAATTATAAGGAATATTATTATAACGCCACCAATAATTGATGAAATAACTATTATTTCAAGTGTTTGTTTATTCATTCCAGTAAAACTAAAACCGTTAATTGGCTGTGGTTTAAGGCTTTCTGTTGGAGCGCCCATTGCTCGGTAATTACTTACATAATAAGTTCCACCAATAGTTAATTGCCCGGTTGAATCATCACCTTTAAAAGTAAGGGTGCTATTAATTAATGCCTTATCAGGGTCATCAATGTCGATATAAGTAGCATAATTTTGTGGTGTGATTGTTGATGGTAAAACTTTCTTACCCGCATCATTAACAGTTAATTTTGGTACTTTGACACCTATCGCAAATTTGTTTATTAATGTATATGAAAATTCACCGATTGGCGAGGTGTTTGTGTGAGCTGTTGTTTCATAATAAGTTCCGTTAATTGTTAAGGTTCCTTTAGAGTCATCACCAACAAAATTACTTTTTTTTGCTCCTTCTACAAATGGAATTAATGAATTATCTGGGTCAGTAATAGTGATGAAGGATTTATAATTATTAGCATCTACCATTGTTGGTAAGACCTGAATCGATTTACTATTAGCGGTTAAAGTTGGTTTCTTAGTACTCAAAGCGAATCCGTCTAATTTATATAGCTCAAGATTGACCGGAGCTTTATTGCCATGATATGTAGATGTATAATATTTGATATTGAATTCTAGGTGACCAGTCACATCGTTTGATTTAAAGTCTACGACGTCAATAACTGCTGAATAAGAGCTAACATTTAAAAATTGGCGATAATTTTCATTATTTAAAACCGATGGTAAAACTTTCTTACCGGCATCATTAAGCGTTATGGTTGGCGCACTAGTAGCGATTGCAAAACCTTTGATGTCAAATGATTTAGAAGCCGGTGTACTAGTGGCATAAGTGTTTTCGTGATACTTTATTTTTAAACTATCTGAGGCAAAGCTAATATCTATCATCTCAGCTTTTGGAGTGCCATTGATGGTTACATAGGGTCCTAAATGATCTTTATCTAACGTTTGACTGGGATTATTTGGAACTATCAACTGTGCAAAAACAGTATCGGTAATTGTCGCAATATTATCTTTGTTAACCTCAATGGTAGGTGCATTAACTACTTTGGCGAAACCCGATATACCATGGTTTTGATTTTTTGGTGCACTACCACTTCATGTGTTTTCATGGTAGGTAACAGTTAAAGTTTTGTTAGCGTAACTAATATTTGTGATTGCATTCATTGCGATTCCGGTTACAGATACGTAACCTTTTAAATTATCTATTGTTTTAGAAGGATTATTAGCAACTATTTTAGATTCGAAATCACCTTCTGTGATTTTCGCAATATTACCTTGAGTAGTACTAATTGTTGGGGCCGCAACTTTTGATGCAAACCCTCTAACGATACCGTCTTGAGTTGCCGGTGAACTCCCACTTCAAGAAGTTGAATGATAAGTTATCGTAACATGTGAAGGATTGCTCCCTTGCGTTTCTGTATAACTAATATTTGTTATTGCATTATGGTCGATATTGGTAACCGTCATTCAATCTTTCAAATTATCAAGTGTTTTAGTTGGATTGTTTGCAACAATTTTAGATTTGAAATCAGCTTCAGTTATATGACCGATATTCGTTCCATTGAATGTAATGGTCGGTATTGTGGTGTTGGTTGCAAAGCCACTAACTGTGGTTGAAAAAGTCAATGTGGGTCCACCGTGGAAGGTCGTCGTGTAATAAGAACCATCTATATATAAATTTCCGAGATTATCATTACTAGTAACTTTTGACGCCTTAATAAAACTTTTTTTTGTATCTATTTCATTAACATAATTCATAAGATTTGATGTTGTTACGGAAGAAGGTAAATATCTTCCAGCGGTTTTAACACTGAAAGTTGGAGCTGATGTAACCAAACTTGTTTGCAAATATTGATAAACGCCTCCGTATTCGCCGCCATGCTGACTATAACCATAAAATTTTACACCTATTTTTCCATCGCTATGATTAATATTATCCACTTTTGCGTAACACTTTCAAAGTAAAATATCTGATGATGCATTAGAATAAGAAAAGTATTTATCATTCGGATTATCGAAATGATGTTGAGCATCTTGTGGGATCGTATCTGGCGTTAATAATAACAAGGGAGTAGTGTGAACGGTAACAGTAACTTTGGAAGTACTATTAACGATATCAAAATTATAATCCCCCACCGGTTGTTGGTTTGAAGCAACGGTTTGCGTGCTTAAATCTTTAGCACCGTCATTAACAACACCCATGATTGGTAATGGCAAAAGGAATGCTAATAGTATTGATATGAATAAAGAGCTACCTAACAATTTTATTTTCTTCATAATCTACCTATTATCTATATCATGAACGATATATTACATAATTAATTATATCATTTAGTAAATTTCTTAATCGGTTCCACCTTTAACAAATGGTTAACTTTTATCTGATTTTTAATAAACCGTGATAATTTTTAACTTATTTCCACCAAATATAGCTTCATTGATTTTTTCTCTTGGTTAAATATTGACGTAAATTCAAAAGATAAAACACTTGTCTTAATACAGGACAAGTTTGTTTTTAGTTTCATGATTAAGCGTATTAACCATATAAGATAAAATTATTTGCGACTTCGCTTACTAGTTTGGGAATTATTTCTACCCTTTGGATTGTGACTTGTTTTACTCGAAAGGACTGTAAACATATTTGGAAAACCCGAAGAGCGATTTCCTCTAGATGTGTTTTTATTTTTTGTATTCCTAGGAGTTCTATTGTTTTGATAATTATTATTAACAAACGGATTATGACTTGCTTCGTTTGAAAGGGTCGTTAACATATTTGGAAAACTTGAAGCGTTACTTCCTCTAGATGCATTTCTATTATTCATATTACCATATGCTCGATCCATTGGCATTCTACTATTTTGATTTCTAACGGATTGATTACCTTGGATTCTAAGTGGATTTTGATTATTAACAGAATGATTTATTCTAGAATTACGGGCACTTGATGAGTTGTTGTTAGTGCGGTTCATTGGTTCTCTATAATCGAGCTGTGGTTGTCTATTTCGGTTGTTTGAATTAGGATATGATGATTGTTGATTTCGATTTCTCATATTTTTATTTGGATTTATTTTTTTAAAGTAATATCAAAAACCAAGTGAAAATAACAAAACTAAAATAACGATACAAACAGATGCAATTACAGCTGTATTATTAGATCTGCCTTTGCCACCCTTTCCATTGCTATCTTTAAAACTAAAACCACTAAATGATGCTGGTTCATATTTAGTCGTTGTAGCACCCGCTTTATGATAACTAGTTACATAGTATGACCCAGTGATTGTTAACGTACCTTTTGCATCGTTGCCACCAAACTTAAGACTACTAGAGATTAATGCTTTATCGGGATCTTCAATATCAAAATATTGGTTAAAATTTGTACTATTAATGGTGGAAGGGGCAACTTTACTTGCTACGCTTTTAACATTTAATGACGGAACGATACTAGTGTGTGCAAAATCGCTAGAGTCATATGAAAAATTATCTGTTGGTGCGCTGCTCGTTTTATTGTTTGTGGTATAATAAACGCCACTAACAGTTAATTTTCCTGTTATATCATCCGCCTTGAAATCAACACTACTTGCAATTAATGAACCAGTTGAGTCGTCAACTTCGATGTATGTATTATAATTAGCGTCGTTGATTAACGATGGTAATATTTGGTTATCATTAGATTTAAAACGTAAGGTAGGTTTATAACCCGTCATAGCAAAACCACTTATTGAGGTCGTAAAAGTACCTTTTGGACTGCCGTCGCCATGAAAAGTTGTTAAATAATAAGAGCCTTCTACTTTTAATGTCCCTTGGTTATTATTGGCTGTGAACTTTGTGGCGTTACGAAAGCTCTTGCCGGTATCAATTTCGTTTACATAATTTAGAAAATTAGATGGCGTTACTAATGAAGGTGCAATAACAGATCCGGCGCTATTAACACTAAAAGATGGGACTCCTACATCTAAACTTACCTTTAAATTCTCAATTGGCCCATGAAAATCACCTGTTGATGGTGAATCGCCACAAAACATTACTTCAACATTCCCTGAGTGTTGATTGATGTTGACTATCTTTACATATTCGGCGTAAGCACCTCCGGCTTCATGAGAATAAGAAAAACATGTTCCTTTTGGGTCTTCTCAATGATCTCGCTTTTGTGGAATAGTTGTTGGTGTAAGTAATGATATGGCATTAGTATTAACGGTAACGGTAAATGCTGCTATATTTAGTGCGACACGGAAGGTTTGATTACCAGGTTGTTGACTTTGAATGCTAGTTTGCGTGTTTAAAACCTTAGTTTCACTTTTAGTGGCCTTCATGATGGGCAACGGCAAAAGGAATGCTAATAATATTGATATGAATAAGGAACTACCTAAAATTTTTATTTTCTTCATAAACTACCTATTATTTATATTACGTACGATATATTACATAATTAATTATAGCATTTAGTAATTTTCTTAATCGCTTCCACCTTTAACAAATAGGAACTTTTATATGATTCGTATAACTATCTCATAGTTTTTATTCTATATCTATTTAAAACATCTAAATTTAGTGTTATGGAAAAGGAAATTTAAAAACATCAGTCGTTTTATTTTGATGCAATATTACGTTATTATTTATTATTAGTTCTAGCGTTATGCCCACTTCGTTGGGGTCGGGCGCGGTTATTATTTAAACCATTTATTCTTGAATAATTTCTAACTGTTGAATTCCGATTTCCTTGATTTGAAGAACTTTTAAAAACGTTTTCATTATTGGGATATCAACTTACTTTGGGAGAGTTTTTATTAGTCATAGGTCGTTTTGTTTGATTAATAGATGATCTCGTATTTCGATAATTTTGTTGTTGATTATTACCTAATATCATTTGCGATATATAACAATTTAATTATATCATTTAGAGAATTTGTTAATTGTCTCATCATTTAACAAATAGTTAATTTTATATCTAGTTGCGATAGTTTAATAGCAATTTCATTTGCTAAAACGGTGTTTATCGGTGGTCCTTATTTTAATTTTTTTAAATAATTACAAACGTAAATGTTCTTATAAAATTAAGTAATTAGGATGTCTTTTACTGATTTTTCTCAAACATTTTATATTTATGTTGAATTTATTAATAACATTATTCTTGCTACCTATAATATTTTAAAGAATCGATTATCATTTATATTAATATAAATGATAATCGATGTGGTGTTTTATGTATAATGTTAAAGAGGTGACGGAATGTTTTTTTGAAAATATACAAATAAGAAATTAATATCTTATGATATTATAGTTGGTACGTTAGTGTCTTTCTTGCTATTTATAGTTTGAATAGTTGGCGCTGCAGTTAATTTAAGGTTGTTCGATAGTTCACAAACTAATGAGATTTTAGGAATCTTTTTTACAGTTGTATTTCTAATTCTAGCGCTTGGTTTTCCAAGTGTAATCGGTTATAAAGCTTATCTTTTTGCAAAGAAGGAAGACGACAAGCAATTAATGTTAATGGCTTATCTACAAATGGTTCCATTAGGAATTACACAAATGGTAGCTTTTGGTTTTGCAGTAGCAAATGTCATTAATTTGTTTCTTGCTAATTTAAAATCAATCGAACAAGCAAAAGCAATTAATCAAAAAAGTACAATCGCTCATAAGAATATTATGAAAAAATTAAGCGCTGTGAGCTTTGATGAAGCTTCATTGCACGAAGCTAAACAACCAATCCAACCAATTCAGGGTTTACAAAAAAATAAAAAACCTGAATTATTAGATCAACAAAACAAAGCTGTTGTCATAACAAAGCGGTTACCAAAACAAAAAGGGGCGGCCGTTAATTTTAAAAATGGGATTAACATTGATGTCTTAGAAGATATCTTGAATAACCGTTTAATCAAGTCGAAAGTCGAAGAATTAAATAAGATGGTTAATAATAAAATTAGTTCTAAAAGTTGAACAGTCACACTATTGATATCACTTTTCTTTGGAATTACTGGGGCCGATCGTTTTTATGTTGGAAAAATCGGGACTGGATTAGGAAAACTTTTCACGCTTGGTGGATTAGGTATTTGAGGATTAGTTGACTTTATCCTTATATGTTGTGGAGACTTTACCGATGCTGAAGGTAAACCCGTTAGAGATAGCGGCAGTACTGATGAAACAATTGGTGTTGCTAAAAAAGAACTATATAGTATTGTTTTAGATGAATATAGTAGAAATGCCGATGCTAACTTAAGTGCGATGCAAGAATTAGAATTTAAAGAATATTTAGATAAAAGCTTGAAACTTAATTCAAGTAAACAAGAAGAAATTAATTAATGAGTTTTAACTCACGAAAAGGAAAATAAAGATGAACAAAAATTATTTTGAGTTTTTATCAAAAATGCAATTACGCTATGTAACGAATTATTTATTAATAATACTTTTATTTATATTAATGATGATTCCGTTTTGGATTCTACCAACAGTTATAAAAGGCATTAATATGTCAGTGGCCTATGGTTTTGAGCTAGCCTTCTTATTTGTTATTGGAGGTATCGCCGCAATTATAAGTGTCCGTTTATTCAAAACAAATTTAGACGATGGGACAGAATTACTTATTTTATCAAAACCGATTAGTAGGAGTCAAATAATAGTAACTAAAACTGTTGTATTTTTTATTCCATGATTGTTTATCGCAATAATCGGGATGATTATAATCGGAATTAGTCTTGGTATTCCTGATAATGAAATGTGGATAGGCGTAACTGATAAAGCTTTGTTTGTACCTGGCTTTTTAATAGGTTCATTCCTGATTTGAATTATATTTGGATTTGGGACACTATTAGTAGCACTAATATTTGGCAAAATAGCTGGAATCATTTTTGGATTCTTTTTACCAGTAATTCTTTTAATAGTAGCGATAATTATTCCGATGATTTTTGCGTTTAGTCATTCTTACTATGATACTTCTTATTCTAATGGCAATTCCGATACTACATTAATGGATGTTTTAGATAAAGACGGAAATGCCCATTCAATTAGTGAAACCGCACTTTATCAAGATTCTAATAAAACAGAACAACAATTATGAGATAATTCTTTAGATGTAATTAATAAGAATAATAATTATGCCATCTTAAATAATTCATTAGATTTTGGATTACAATTTATGAATATTTTATCACTAACTACTGAAAAAAGAATTCAACAAACCAATGAAGAAGATAATATGTTTGTTATCTCAGGATATAGTTTTAATAATGTTAGAAAAACAGAAATGAAAGATTATTCTAAAACTTACATGGATTATTATACAGGAGATAAACCCTATCAAAAAACTGTCGTTTTAGATTATAATGTACCCAACGAATTGGTTACTTATAATCGTGACGCAACAATTAAAAATGTAGCATCACAAGCATTCAACCCTACCCAATGACAAGCTTTCGCTAATTTGGTTGAAGTTATTGATAAGAACCGGCCAGTAACGCCAACAAGAGAGTATTATCAAACAACTGTTCTTAATGAATTAGCAAAAGGTGTTGTACGTGATTTTGGCTACAATTTAAGTGATGATCAAATGGTTGGAATGGTTTCAACATTATATGATGAAATAACATATAATTTATATACTCAAAGTAGTTGACCTAATTCTTTGTCAAACTTGAAAAGTTATCCAAGTTATGATTATGTTCTTTCAAATTGAATGATTGACGATGACTTTGGTAACGATAATTCATCCTTCACATCGCCACTTACTCAAGAATCATTGGAAATTAATCCAACAGTTTCAATTCATGAATTAGATAGCGGTGACATGTACATTGAAGGTGAATTACAAAACAATGTTAAAACTAATATTTATGTTGCTATATATTGCTTATTATCAATCGTGTTAATGGCTTCAACGCTATATGTGTTCTCAAGAAAGGACTTTGCTTAGGTTATCAATATGGAAAAAAATAAAGTAAATAAATCAGTAAAAGTAAATAAGGTAAGTAAATTATCAAATGAAATTAAGGTAGATAAATTACCAAAACAAAAAAAAGTAAATAATTTACCAAAAGATAATGAATCTTCAAAATCTTCAAGAAGTCCCGATGTCAAACCGATATTAGAAGTAATAAATTTATCAAAACAATATAAAAGAAAAGACGAGCCAGCTATTTCTAATTTAAGCTTCAAAGTTTATCCTGGGCAATTCCATGCCTTTATTGGTGCAAATGGAGCTGGTAAAACAACTACATTAAAATCAATTATTGGAGCCCTAGCAAACTATAGTGGCGAAATAAAATTAGGGGGAATTAATAATAATTTAGCACAAGCTAAAAAGAATATTGGATATATTCCAGAAGTTAATCGGTTTCCTAAAATATTAAAATGTAGTGCTTACTTAGTAGCGATGGCAAAATTATCAGGGCTAAGCACTGGTGAAGCTAAGAAATTTGCTAAGAAAACATTAGATGAAATGGGCATGAGTAATTTAGCTAAAAAGAAACCTGCTAAATTCTCATCGGGACAACAAAAGAAAATATTAATGGCGCAAGCATTAGTTCATAACCCTAGAGTGTTAATTATGGATGAACCAGCTGCTAATTTAGATCCAACTTCAAGAGTTCAATTCTTTAACTTGTTAAAGAAAAAGCAAATCGAACAAAACGTATCCATTTTTATTTCAAGTCATATCTTAACGGAATTAAATAAATATGTGGATAGTGTAACTATTATTGATGGTGGTAAAATTGTCTATTCTGGACCTGCTGATCATAACTTGGAAGAGCTTTATAACCGATACGTGAAAAAAGGTTCTGTATCAACGATGGAAAACAAAGACATGTCTAGCGACAATGCTTGAAACTTATAAGCGTAAATAAAGGAGAAAATTATGAAACTAAAAAAATCAAAAATATTTAAAATATTTGCAATAACATTGGCAATTCCTGCGGTTATCGTGCCATCGGTATTTATGTTATCATCTTGTAGTAGTAGTGACACAAGCAGTGGTTCTCAAACAACTACTTATACCTATGATATTACTAGTAATGATGTGATACAAACAAGTAGCCAAATTATCATAAAAGATTCAGTGAACGATAAAATAAATAAAAAAATATCATATAATCATGGCGATAAAGGTGTTTGTACCGGAATAAATATAGATTTACATAATATTTTACAAAGTAGTAGAAGTAGTAATGGAAGTTCTGATATACCGATAGAATTAGTTGTGCCAAATAATTTCTCTTTTGATAGTATTACTTCTATAAATATATTTAATAGTTATACATATAATAATAATTATTTTTGAATCAACAATAAATCGTGAATGAATTTAATTAAATCTAGTAATTTACTTAAATTAGAAGTTAGTGATGTAAACTTTGCATCTACTGCCTCTACTCAATCGTTAACGAATGCTCAAAAAGCTATGATCAAAAAAGATTTTGTTGATTTAGCTAAGAAGGATAAGCTAACTTCATTATCAATGAAAAGTATGGATAACATTACAGATTATGTAAACCCAATTGGTAATTTGTCTGATTTAGTTTTTTTATCTTTAGAAAACGATGGTTTGCAATCTTTTCCTAACCAATTTGGCAATCTAACAAACCTAACGCAATTATATATGGGCGGAGGTTCTAATGATACTGATTTAGGATCGATCCCATCAGCTATTGGTTATTTAACTAACTTAAAAAGTTTATCGTTTAATGGTAGCGGCATTACTTCTTTGCCGACAGAAATTGGAAATTTGTCAAACTTAACATGATTAGATATTCACGGTAATAATAGTTATCAAGAAATTAGCTATGTCCCGACTGAATTAATAGATTTAAACCAACTACAATATTTCTCGTACGATAAGGGATTAAAAATTGGCAATAGTAGTGTCACTACAACTATGCCGAAAACAATAACTGATGCTAGACGTAGTTGACCGAAGTTAGAAGTCTATAATGATAATTCAAGCTATTAATTAAAATATACAAAACATAAAAAGGAAGCTCCAAAAAGCTTCCTTTTATAACACACTAAAACTAGTTTTTTTATTGGCATAAAAATTCGATATTTAATTTGTTTTTAACAAATTAAATAAGATAAATAATAACTATTCACTAAATATTAATCTTGTTTTATAAATATATAAATATTTAACAAGTATCACTACACGAATATTTTTAGTAATGGTATCAGAGTATACTTATCCTAAGTGAAAAAGAGGACATATATACCAAATGTAAAAGAGCAAATACTGACCTTATTTTAACATAAGTGTCGCACTTGTTCTTTTGCCTTTGGAAATTAGAAATAGTTTCTCTTTTTATTTGTTATTAGCACGACTACATCATTTCGTTATATTTACTATCTTTGATGATTTGATCGTTCTTATCCTTATTTTTGGTATAAACCTTTTTGAAAATAATGTTTAGTACAATATCTAATAAAATTTGAGAATCCGTTGGGAGCTCTTTTGAATCACATTCAAAGCCATCGATGTAAAAGCCTTTTATTATTAAGTCAAAAGATTGTAATAATGCCTTATTTTGTCTCGATAAGGTTATTAACACGTGAGTTGCCTTAGGGTTTCTTTTTTTAAATATTTCGACCAAACGGAATAAAGATTTATTTTTTGCTGTTGCTGAAATATAGATAAATAAGTCACTATCATTAAAAAAAGCATTTCAATTATCATCATAGTTTAAAATCGGAATTCCAATTTTGGTTAACTTTCCTGTAAAATTACCTGCACTAAAATGATTGAATCCCTCACCGATAGTCATAATTTTTTTTGAAGCTATTATTTTTTTAACCAGTTCTTCGAGATCGTTTTCATCTATTCCATTGACTGTTTGATATATTGATTCAATTAAATTTGATTGCGTTTCATCTTCTTTTAAATTATTTTTCATTGCAAATAAAAATTGTTTATAATATTTAAAACCATTGTAACCTAGTTTATTGAAAGTTCGATTAACTGTTGATGTGCTAGTGTTTGTTTTATCTGCGATTTTTGTGATAGAGATGTGAAAAATATCTCACCCCAATGTCAATGTTAAGTCTGCAACCTTTTTCTCACTAGCTGATAATTGATGATAATTTTTAGTAATGATTTGATCTTTAAATAAATTTTTCTTCATAGAAATATTCCCAATTCTTTATGGGAATTATTCCCATATCAAATATTATCATACATTTATATATATAGGAGGATATTATGGAAAAGAACGAAATTTTTTTAGATATCGAAATTAAAAATAAAGATGAACTTTTTAAATTTATCGCTGAAAAGGGTATGGAATTAGGATTGGTCAAGAAACCAAAATCACTTTACAATGCCCTTTGAGATCGCGAACGAGAAGTCTCGACAGGATTGGAAAATAACATTGCCATTCCGCATGCGATTTCAAAGAAGATATTGAAAGCAACTGTTTTATATTTTAGATGTAAACAGAAAATAGAATGAAAAACAATTGATGGAAACAATGAAGTGAATGTAGTGATTTGTATGTTAGTGCCTAAGTCGGCATCGCAAACTCATTTAAAAACATTGCAGAAAATCTCAGTTGCCTTATTAAAAAAGGAAAATCAAGAATTACTTAAAACAGGAGGATGGGAAGACATATGCCAAATTTTAAGCTAAAACCAGAAGAAAAACCTGATGTGGCAATCATTCAAAATGAAACAGATTATGAAAAAGATGAAGCCACTAAAAATATAGATGATGATATTAATAATAAAAAAATAGTTGCCGTTTGTGCTTGTGCTGCAGGAATTGCCCACACTTACATGGCTCGCGATCGATTAAAAGAGGCAGCCGGGAAACTAGGATTAGAAATTAAAATTGAAACTAGAGGTGCGATGGTGGAAAACATCTTATCAGACGAAGATGTTAAAGAAGCTCGAGTTGTAATAATTGCAGCTGATATTGATGTAGATTTATCTAACTTTATCGGTAAACGAATGTTATCAGTATCAACAAATGAAGCAATTAAAGATGGTGTAGCTGTTATTAATGAAGCTTTAGAAAATGGCAAAAAATTCATTGGTAAAGGGGCTAAAGTTGGGAAATTAAGAATTGGTAAAACTAAAGGAAATAGTTTATCTAAAGCATTAATGACGGCTTTGTCATTTATGATTCCAATTACAATTGCCGGTGGGTTATTGATTGCGATTCCAAATGCATTAGCAATTACACCAGATGGTGGATGAGCATTCCCTAATAGTTTTACTGAAGCAATGTGAAACTTTGGGCACGTAGGATTACTTTTAATGGTTCCTATCTTATCAATGTTTCTAGCGAAAGCAATTGGTGGTAAACCAGCGATGGCAGCCGGTCTTATCGGTGGTTTCTTCATTAATGATGGAGTTATGATGGGTAAATTTAGTCCAGTTCCACTTCCTACTGACATTGGATCAGCAAGTGGTGGATTCCTAGGAGGTTTACTAGTTGGTTTCATTGTTGGTTATATGTGTGTTGGATTACGCTGAATCAACTGACCAAAATCAATTAAACCAGTTGTTGGTTTGATGATAATACCGGTAGTCTCAACATTCTTAACATTCTTAATAGTTGTTTATATTATTGGTGGGCCAATTACATATATTGTTGGTGAACTATATATCGGATTAAACTCATTGTCGCACTCAGCACCATGAGCAAATATTTTAATCGGAATGTTGGCGGCAGGTTTGATTGCTGTCGATTTAGGTGGCCCCATTAATAAGACTACCATGTTGGTTGCGCAAGCGATATTTATTGATACGCTTACAAAAAATGATCCCAATTTTATTATGATGTCAGCGACACAAGTCGCCATCTCCATTCCGCCGCTTGGAATGTGATTGTCAACAGTGTTGTTTCCACACAAGTTTACTACCGTTGAAAAAACTGCAGGAACTGCCGCATTACCAATGGGCTTAGTGGGAATTAGTGAAGGGGCTTTGCCTTTTGCTTTTGAAAAACCTTGAAAAGTTATTCCTTGTTGTATTTTAGGATCAATTACTGCAGGTGCTATTGTGACTGCTGGTAACATGCAATTCTATGGTGGATTAGGTTCACCGCTTGGTGGTTGAATCGGTGTTGTTAATAATAGTTACTATGGCTTTGCGTGATTTGGAACTGTGCTATTAGGAACCCTAATAACCGGTGTAACATTTGGCTTTTGAACCGAAAAGAACCCACAAGCAAATGCTGAATATATTGAAAAGAAATTAGCAAAAAAACAAAACTATATTGATTTGAACTTGAACACAAGAACATTAGTTGCTAGATATGAATCAAAAATTATGATGAAAAAAACAAAAACATCAGCAATCTATGCATCAAATCCAAAAAATTGAATTAAGAGACCGGAGTAAGAGAATGGAAATAAATTTATATATCCACACTCATTGAGACCGAGAATGATATTTTACAAGCAACTCATCAAGGGTTTTGTTTAATAACAATCTTAATAGTATAATTAATCGAAATACTCATTTGAAATACTTTTATTTAGACGGACAATTATCGATTGTCGATGATTATCTACAAGATAATAAGAATCAAACGAGTAAGTTGAAGGATAGAATCAAAAAAGAAGATTTTATCGTAGGTCCTTTATATTCGCAACCAGATTTCTTTAATTCATTAGGTGAAACAACTTTACGTAATTTTGAATTAGGAATCAAAACTTGCAAGAACAATGATTTTGATTATAGTAAAATTGCTTATTTACCTGATAGTTTTGGGTTTCCCTCAAATTTACCGCAAATTATTAATTCCTTTGGAATCGATAAAATGGTGTTTTGGAGAGGCTTGGATCACATTAATAGTGCTCATGATTTTAATATTTGAAAAGGGATTGAAGGTTCTACTTTAGACACTTACCGAATGAAATATGGATATTGAGTCTTGGGGGCGATATTCCCATGAAGGGAAATGGCAACCGGTGATCTTAAAGAATTGGCAGCAAAGTTTGTTAATACATTTGAAACGAACTCAGCTTATGAGCATTTTAGCTCAGAAGCAACCTTAAACAACGATAAAATATTGTTGCCTTTTGGCGGCGATCAAGCACCTTTTGTGCCACAGCTAGAAGATTTTATTAAAGAGGTTAATAAAATTGCTAAGGATAAATGAAACATTACTAAGCAAGATGCTTATTTTAAAGATATTAAACCCAAACAAACAATAAGTGGTACTTTAGATTATGGTTTCGTTTCTCGAATCCATCGTT
>JAACJW010000024.1 GCA_021378525.1 Ureaplasma sp. Hg2
TTTCTGCATAATCTTGGGTAATTCACGTTGGTGCTGTATTCATATAAATGGCGTCGTGCATTGTTTTAGGATCTATCCCTAAAGCTTTATCGATTGCGGTTCTACCAATAGACATAGCTTCATAAAGTGTATATTCCGTAGCAATAGGGATATCTTTCTGTTTGATATCGCCGTCTGGTTCTAGTACCATACCTAAAACGGTTTGAATGTTATTATGAACAATTGGCTTGTTGAAGATATATTGCGACGCTATATTATAATTACTAGACACAATATTAGAAGCGATAGGTAGCACTACAAGTGAAACGATAGTTAAAGATAAGCCAATACTTAGCCCTAGAAACTTTTTTTTCATATCTTTTAACTCCCCCAATTCGTAATATGATATTATACAATTTAAATTCTTTTATTTATAATTTAAATCAGAATTATAAATAAATTTAATTGAGTCTTACATTTTGATGTTATGGAAACGATGATTTCAAAACTCCAGCGAAATTAAAAGTGTCTTCAGCCGACTTTAACAACGACGATGGATTAGATTACTTAAATGGCAAAATGATTCATGACATCAACCGTGTGGCGATGCAGGGAACATTAGAAGCTCACAGTATTGAAGGAGAAGTTCCTAATATCATATTAGAACTTGATGAACTATCAACTTATAACTTCGGTTATGTATATTTATTCTTATGTTCAGCAGCAGCTGTTTCTTCTTATATGAATGGGGTTAATCCGTTTGATCAACCCGGTGTTGAAGCTTATAAGAAAAGAATGTTTAAATTATTAAACAAACCTGAATAATATAATTACAATGTGTGAAAAATGAACAGCTTGAAAAGAGCTGTTCATTTTTAACGATCTATTTTTTTAGTTCAGATAGATATTTATAGGTACTAATTGATTCTCTAAAAATCCAATTATCATCTAAGAATTCAAACTCTTTATCCATAAATATAATGTTTTGTTTATGTAAAGAAAACTTAGAATAAGCAAAGTGACAATAATTTTTAAATACAATAATCAAAGCTCCCATTAAGAATAATGCAATATAAAGAACGAACGCTAGCACACCCCATAGCGTGCTGCCGCCAAACATCGTAGCAACAACCCCGTACGAAGGTGGTTCTGGATCATTGTTAATATTATAGAAATCTCCTTTTACAAGCCCGGTTGCATGGTGCGTTACTCCGATTGCGTTACTCATTATAATGACATATAAGACGTATAAAAAGAAAAAATTAAACGTGTTTCAAAATTCCCTTCAATTAAATTTCTTAGAATAAACTAAAATAGTGGTACAAATTAAAATTAACCACGAATGCATGAAATAAGAGATCGGTGCTTGTGAAGCGACGAATTGGCCGCTATCATTAAGTTTATCTTCAAAGAAAACAAATTGTCACGATAGTGAAGCGTCAGGATTACTAGTTTCAAAGGTTAATAAGGTTAACACGCCACCAATTAAACCAACGACTGCAAATGATTTTATGAATAATTGTTTGCGATCTAAAATAATTGTTACCGGTATAAAAAACGCACTAAATGAACATGCGTCAAGAAATAAGGTAATGCTGTAATTACGATCTCCATCAAATGTTCCGGCTCCATTAGGGTCATTAATTAAATTTTGAACCCCGGTCGAATATCTAAGGGTTAGATAATAAATAATACAAAAAGTGGAAATAGTTATTCAAATTGCATCGGTCCATTTCTTATCTAAAGGTTTAAGCTGTAGTTTATCTTTTAAAAAGAAAACTCAAACAATTTTATTAACGCCAATTAGTAATGCCAACAATAATGTGATACAAACTAAAATAATTCCTGCAGTTGGTCCTGTGATCATAATAAATTTCCTAACTTTGTTTTAACTAAAAATGATTTTAACAAATTTAATCGTTTTGTCAAGGTTATTTGCATTGTAAATATGTATAAATTTTAATTAACTTTTTCATATTTAATATAATTAGGTTATATTTATAAGACTTTATAAAGTTAATTTTTATTCATTTTATAGACTATTGTTCATCACTACAAAGTGTTTGCCAAACTAAATTCAACCTTATTTTTTTATAACTATTTATAATAGCAATTAGAACCTATTTGGTTCAGAAAGAAGAAATATAAATGCAAAAAACAAACAATATATCTAACAAACAAAAGGTTGTCGCTTTATTAAATAGCATCGAAACTAAAGACGCTGCGCCAATAGGCTACATCAATCCTAATAAATATGTTCAACATAACTTGAGTATCCCAGATGGTTTAAGTGGCTTTGGGGCGGTATTACAAAATGCGCCTAAGGAAGGTTTCAAAGTAAAAGTGATTCGCGCAATGCAAGATGGAGCTTATGTCTTTACGCAAACTGACTATGATTTTTTTGGTCCAAAAATAGGTTTTGATATTTTTAAATTTGAAAACGATTTAATTGTTGAACATTGAGATAATTTAGCTATTAAAGCAGCAAAGAATCCAAGCGGGCGTACGCAAATTGATGGTTCAACAAAAATTGAAGATATCAATAAAACTAAGGAAAACAAAGCATTGGTAGCGGACTTTGTATCAACCATCTTAATAAAAGGTGAAATGAACAAGTTAACTAATTATTTTGATGGTGATAAATACATCCAACATAATTCAAATATCGCTGATGGGTTATCAGGTTTAGGCAAAGCTTTTGAAGCGATGGCAAAACAAAAAATTTCAATGGTTTATAATACTAATCATTTAGTTTTAGGCGAAGGGAATTTTGTATTATCAATAAGTGATGGAAAATTTGCAGATCAAGATACTACATATTATGATTTGTTTAGAATTGAAAATAATAAAATTGTTGAACATTGAGATGTAATGGAAACAATGATTTCTAAATCAGGATGAAAAAATAATAATGGAAAATTTAATTTTTAAAAATATTAATTGTTAACCTTTTAAAATACAAATAATAAATATGTCGAATAAACCGGGCATATTTTTTATTAACAAGACATTTATTTATTATTGATGCTAACAATGATTATGATAATAGATAGTCCTAGGTTTTTTAATTTTGCATCATTAACCTTTGATATTTAAATGTTTTAAAATTTAACCATTTATAAAATGGTATTATTATAAGGATAAATAAATGGAGGAAAATTAAATGGTACGTAAAATGTTTGTCTTTGATATTGATGGCACATTATTAAATGATGATAAAAAAATTGTTCATGAAACAACAAAGATATTAAAGAAAGCGCAAAGTTTAGGCCACGTCGTTTGTTTAGCAACAGGCCGTTCGCCCTTTCAATTAAATGAAATCATTGATGAAATTGAAATTGAAAAATATACAATTAATATGAATGGTGGCATCATTAATAATCTCGTTACTAAAAAATTAGAAATTTTAGCGACACCACTTCCAGTCGAAGTAAAACAAGCTTATATTGCGGTTGCTGAAAAATATGGCCGCGAGTTACAATGGGCAACGGCTGAAGAATCAAAACGAGTTTGATTAGGCGATGTTGCCCGTAAGGATATCACTGATAATGATTTCTTTATTGGTGGAACAACCAATCCCAAGTATTGAGATTATAAGGACGTTAAAAACGAATTGTTAACAAAGGATGTAATCCACATGGGATATAAAGCTGAAAAGGCTTTAATTGCAATCGCTAAACCAATTCTAAAAGAATTAGAGGAAGAATATAAGATTAGCATTTCAGTTACTGGTAAAGTTTACTTAGATGCTGATGCTAATTTCATTAGTAAGTTCAATGCGATTAAAATCATTCAGGCAAGAGAAAATATTAGCAATGCTAATACTTATTGCTTTGGTGATTCAGATAATGACATCTCGATGGTTAGTCAAGCAGGCCATGGGATTGCGATGGGTAATGCAACCGAAAATGTAAAAGCAGTCGCGACGCATATAATTGCCGATAATAATAGTACGGCCATTGCTGATTTTATTAAAAAAGAAATTATTTAAGGAGCAAAAAACAATATGATAAATAATAAAGAAATCGTTCCAAGTTTACTAGCTTTTGATCTAGCTAACTTAGAACAACAACTAAAAGAAGTGAAAGAAGTTGGCGTTAAAACAATTCATTATGATGTGATGGATCATCAGTTTGTTGATAACACCGCTTTTGATGTCGAACATTTGAAAACGTTGCACGAGCACGGTTTTAAAGTTCACGTTCACTTAATGGTGAATGACCCGATGACATACTTAAAAAAGTTTCTTCAATACCCGTTTGAAAGTGTTACTTTTCACTTTGAACCAATTGCATCAAACGAAGTAATTGCATGCATTAACTATGTTAAGGCTAAAGGAATTAAAGTTGGGATTGCAGTTAAACCAAACTCAACAATCGGCCAATATTCAAACTTTCTTAAATTGATTGATATCATTACCATCATGGGAGTTTATCCCGGTTTTGGTGGCCAAAGTTTCTTAGATGAAAGCATGGATAATATCACCAAAATTTATAATTTTAGAAAAGATTTTAAACTAAATTTTAAAATCGAAGTTGATGGCGGAGTTAATTATCCAACGATTGATAAAATTTTTAATTTCACTGATTATTTTGTAAGCGGATCATTTTTTATGAACCCTAAACAAGATAAGCAAAAAATCATGAAATATTTGCAAAACCACAATTAATAAATGTTTATTTTCCTTTTTAGGTCAAAAAACATTATAATAAAATTGTTATAGCTTAAGACGCAAAAAGAATAACATGACTAGACACTTGTAACTATTACAGCATCGCTTCTAGCGGATCAGACCGATATTATTATGTCACTGCTTAGGTGTAGAAGATAATGTGGTTATCTCTTGTGAAAATGTTTTTCAACATTGCCTATAAAATCATTATGATGTAACATTTAAAATAACTCGGTAGGCCGCTGAGTTATTTTCTTTTTTTTTACCCCATTTTGATAATTATGAAAATTATTTATTTTTTTGATAAATGTAATTTATCTTTATATATGGGAAATAAAATTAACATTTAACGCTTGCATTATTGTCAAGTTTGGATTTATAATATAGTTGCATAACCCTTGACGAATGTGAGTTCTTGTTTGAAATTAAGAAATCCATTGCAGAAGTATATGATATTGGCTTCATTCAACGTTAAGATGCATCATAAACAAATGTTGATGTGAAAATTTAATTTCAGTTCTGTAGTTATTTATTTCCACATTTCAAATGAGAGCACACAAATGTCGATCGTTCATGCAACCTGATATTAAATTATAAAAAAGTGATGAGGCGGCCACCTTATTACTTTTTTTATGTCTCAACGTCACTTTAAGGCGCCGCATGGCTCATTTAAGTACAAAAGAGTGGTCGTGTGCCACTTGGAGTCATAATATCAAAGGTAGCACGAATGAAATCAATCTAAATGATTAATACTCTATCTAATGATTAATATAAATAACGTAAGGGTGATCAAACTGTCACAATAATCATTATTAAATTAAAATCATCATTTAAATAAATAAAAATGACGATTTTAAAGAAAGACTCAAAATATTTACTTTTTAAATATATTATATATAATATATCCGATTTACCCCCATATAAAAAGGTTGCAATGAGTGAAAAATTGTATTACATTATAAGTGTAGCAAGAAAAAGCAATTAGATTTGAATGACTGAGAATCTGGATCTTGATTAAATTGGATTTGTTACATTTGGGAATTATTATAATTTTAGCAACTTGTGATTTCATGATTTTAAAAACATGGTTCAGCAGTTTAGGCTACAAAATAATAATCGCTAGTTATGGATAGGTTGAGTTGATACATTAATTATAGAAAAAGAGGTCTTTTAAAGTTAAGGCTGATAATGTTGTTCTTATTTATTGTATTTGTTTCTATTTTTGATTACCCATTCAAAGGTTATGTTGTAAAAATCTTTAAATGGAAGTGATTTGAAAATCAGGAACCTCATTTAGAAAAAGATTATTTGTCTTTTCGACTATAGTTGTATTTACTTAAACTAAAAGTAACTAGTAATATTAATTTTGATTAACTGTTTAATTACAATTTAAAAGTGTTAGATCAAGTTATTAATTCCTTTAATAGACCATATGTTATAAAGCTGGTTTAGTTGGATTTGAATTCTACAACAATTCTTAACTAATTAGTTAGCTTGCTACAACTGACAATTGGTTCTTCGCGAATAACCGTCTCTCCGACAGCTAAGGGGAGATTTTTTGCTGCCATTTAGCCTTTTTTATAACTGTTGGTTGAAAAGCAAACCGTTATCATTTAAAATAAGATTAGGAGATTACTATGCGAATTAAACTAAGACCTTGCCAACCAATCAGCAATTACGTGATTCAAGAAACCGTGAATTTTTTTCACTTTGATGAATTATGAGTCAAACGACCGCACCTATTGAGTGATTGTGCCATTACTGATGTGGTTAGCTACACTGATGATGCGCGTTATGAAATCAGCATTTATCAATTAATGTGAAGTTATCATGTTGATGCGATTGCCAATCGTCCATCACGATATGACGCTTACAATCAAAAGCAGGCCAGTTTTAAGCGTGGTTTCGTGCATGAAGGAATGACGGTCATCGATATCACCCTAAAGTTCATGATGGACTTTAATTTCGAATTACAACATCATGCGTACGTTAATTACTGAAATGATCCTGACATCGATAAAATTAAACCATTACTTCATGTTAATAAGAAAATTGGGATTCAAGCCTTTAGTCCGATTGTCATTCGCGACTTTGCACGATTAGATCAATTACTAGTAAATAATTTATACCGGGTAATTAAACAAGATAACAAATTCGTTTTAGTTATCAATGGTAGTAAACAAGAAATTGATAATTTAACAGCCATCACCAATACTTTTGTTGATGCGGTTTATGAGTTAGTCAAACGAATTACTTATTTGGGATTAGTGGAAGCACCAGAACCAAATAAAGACGAATTTAGAATTGTTTAGTTATTTTAGATTTATTATACTAAATATAAATTTATTATTATTTAAAATAAAAACATGATTATCATAAACTTACAATCAGTAATTTATTATTAAACATTTGCATTAATAAAAGGTTAATAATAATCGATATATTGGGTTTTTTATGTTATTTAGTGATTATTTTCAATTAATGGTTAATATCTACGCTATAATATGTCGTTATAATTTATAATATAATTATTACTAAATACAATCACTCTATTATAAGGGGCGGGCGTATCAATTAACAAATGTGGGTGAAAAATGAAATTTAAGAAATTATCAGCGGGTTTTACAATTATTTCTATTTGTGGTGCAGCAAGCTTAATTGCCGCACCTAATTTACTTGTCTCTGTTCAGAACACAACACAAGCTTATGGAACATCAAGTGTACCAGTAGCTACTAATCAAGTACTTAAGACGCAAAAAAATTTAAGTAGTAAATCTTTTCTAATGAAAGATTCTAGTGGGAATGACGTAATCTATCAATTTACTGATAATACACCTAGTGATCCAAATAAAGCTGGTGAACCTAGTATTCAAGTATTGAATACAAGAGGCCAAATAATTGCGAGTCAAACTTTAAGTAATGCGAAAATAACATGAGGCGATAACCGAACTGATACCGATCATCAACATACAAAAAGTGAAATGGACTTAGTCGGTTATGTTACTGATCCATCTAAGCCTTTTTCTCCTAATTCTCGTTATGAAAAAACGAACACTAGTTATGTTTATGATACTAATAGTCCAATGAATATTTATTCTCCATTAGCAAATAGCCAAGGCTTGTTAATGACGCACACTATACCAACGTCTAGTCCTAATGACGCTGTGGTCGGTGCCCAAAATGTTGAGTTGGCCGGAACTCATGCAATCAATTTTGTAGGTAGCGGTAATTATATTGATATGAATGGGAATAATTTTAACAAAGGCTCTCTAGCTCCAATTTCATACGATTTGAATTTAAATGGTAGCGAAGACTTATTTTTTACTTTGAAATGTGACAACACCGGTTTACAAGTCCCAACATCATCACAAGCCCCAACTGTGGAGCAACGATATAGTTATCAAAATGGCAACACAACTTCAATGCGTAGTTTTAAAAAACTAGATGTGCCATCATCAAGTTCTGTTGTAATTGACGCTTTTAAACTTGATGGATATATTTATACTTTGAATTTTGATTTAGCTAATCAAATCACCAAGGTTACTAAATTTTCATTAAATACAGGCTCTGGTACTTTAAGTAAAATGAAAGTTAGCGATAATATTTGACGTTTACCATCAAATGGTAAAGGAACAACATTTTTTTCTACAGGTTCAGGAAGCAATGCTAAGATTATAGTTTCTAGTTATGATGGTGCAGTAGCTATTTTAGACGAGGACTTAAATATAGTAGCTGGTGGTGATGGAGATTTAAAAAACGCACCGTTACGATTACAATTTTCCAATCCTGATTTTAGTAATTTATCAGCTTATAACTCGGTATCACAAATTATCCCAAGTTACACTGACTCTAAAAAAACAACTACAAACGGAGCTTTTGCTACATCTATTAATGCTGAATCACCTAATTTATATTTCATCCCCAACAATATTTCAATCGCTCATAGCGCACAACAACTTGTATCACTTAATGATTTGAAAAATTTTAAGAGTTGTGGAGCCTTTCCGGCTATTTGGAAAGAAGATAATTCATATGTAAAACCGGATTCATTAGAAACTAAAAAGAGTCAAATTATTACATCTATTTATAAAGACCCAAATAATCCAATGATCTTAATTAATACTGATTATGAATATAGTCCGGTCTCAACACAATATCCTCAAGCATTAGGATATGTGCTAATTTATGATAAAGATAATCCAAGCGTGGCTAAAATTGTTTCAACGTCTTCTTCTCAATCAAGTCTAACTGATGCGGAAACCAATTTAGTTCAAATGAATCAGGTTTTAAATAATATTGATTATAAAACACCAGATGCAAGTAGTGAGCAATATGCCAAAGACTATCATTTGCCACTTGACCCTAAAAATTTATCAAAATACATAGTTAATAGCTTTGGTTTATTGACTGAGATTCCTGATCCTAAAAATAAAAACGAAAAAGCATATAAAGTTAATACATGACTTTCCAACACAACAAGTGTGGCCCCAATCGATATAAAAATAGATAATGTTAAATTATTGGACCCCATCGATAGTTCGAAAGGGAAGGATACAATAAGACCAATTGAAATGGAGATTTCATACCTTACTAGTCCATCTGGTAATTGGACACCTTTCTCAGGTGGGTCAATTAGGATTGATAACTTTGATGATTTTAAACCTGTTGTCAGTCCTGGCGGATATATGAATGCAACCAACATCATAATTGGATCTGTGGTCGCTGTCGCTGTAATAATCATTGCGCTATCAATTGGATATTACTTCTGACGTAAAAAGAAGATTAGAGAAAAAATTAATTATATGGAGAACAAACGTCAAACCAGATTTGAAAAACGTTCTAAGGTTAAGGTATCTAAAAAAGACATCCGTAAAGAAGCTAAAAAGGGTATTAGTATCACTAAAAAAACTACATATAAAGATATTTATGAAGAAGGCACTTCGCGACAAGATTTCTTTGGTGATAAAAAGAAAAATAAGAAGGGCCACAATAGTAACGATAAGGTGGCAGATTATATTAGAGATTTAGAATATGACCCATTCCAAGCTAGAGGGACTCATACAAAAGCTTTATCTAAAGTTCAAAGTAATCAAATAAGTCTTGAAACAAAAGAAAAATCTAAATCTAAATTTCAGCATCAAGATCCACATCAAAATAAACCCACACACAAGAAAAAGAAATAATTCTTAAAGGAGGCAAATATGAATAAAATGACACTTAAAATTTCATTAATGAATTTTGGCGTTTTAGCTGCAATCGCTCCGATTGTTGCTTTTGCCCCTGTGGTATCTACGGTAAATTCTACAATAGGTAATGTTGGATCTTATCCAAAACAAACAAAGCATACCAATATTATTCCTTATCCAAATAATAAAAGTTATTCTTATATGAATAAAAATACAGGTTTCCCTGATTTATACACATACAACGATAATTGAGAACAACAAACTTATTTGGATACCAATAGAACTAAAGTGGATTACTCTTCAATTACAAGTTCGGTTAGAGTTAAAACAGGATGGACGGATAAATGAAATTTAATTCCATCTATTTCAATGGTAAATGTTGCAACTGGTACTACAAATAGCACCAATAACTTTCCTCAATTAATAGATAATTTTTACATTCAAAATAATGATTCTAAAAATGATCCAGCAGTTATTGCTAACGTTATTAATAACTCTACGAATAATGTTCAATCGATTTATTTTTTAGACAAGATTCCCACAGCTAGATATAGCCAAGGCGCTTGATCTAGAACTGTTAATGATTATTTACCGGCTAACTATTCAGATAAAAACGGGTTTAATAATTTTAACCCTGATTATCCATTTTCCTCTGACACCGCTTTTTTACCTAAAGAATCGTTCAAAATTGGTTCAGAGACTAGAACCTCTGAGAAGTTAAGTGCCACCGATTCTATGCTGGGATTTATGCCGAGCACTTATTATAATACACAAGATACAGCTGTCAAGGGTATAACACTTACCGCTGGATCACATTTAAAATCTGACCGAGGTGACTACGGAACCATTGTTTATGGATTAAATACAGATGCTTATGCACAAGATATGTTCAATATTGCTCGTGCACCAGACGGGCAAGCCATAGGTATGACAGCAACAGGCTATGGTCATCCAAATATAACACCATTTTCATGTGGAGTTTCGTATGGCGGGAAAGACATGCTTTTCAACGACACCGCCACAGCATATACAGCTGATGAAAAAAATAGAACAATTTATGCCCCGGATATCCAAAAATTTGGTAGACAAACTATTCCAGGTGCAGGTAGTCCTGGACCTGAGCAACCAGATTACAGTAAAACAGGAATTATTAGTGCTGCTCTTGACGATACAGTGCTTAATGAAGCTGCAACATCAGATCCGAGTAAGGTTGAAAATCCAAGTGTTGTATTTTTAGCTAATACTCCAATTTCTAGTAAGGGCGGTAATAATTCCTACATTAGTGCCAATCTTATTGATAGCTCAGCTATGAAATTTTCCAATTCATTCACAAGTGCTAAAGTGTGGCCATATAACGCTAAATTCGGAGTTATAGGGAATGTTTTTGCAAGTAGTGAAAAAGGGACTCCTGATAGTCAAGGCGTTATACACCAAGGAAAGCTTCACGTTTATGCTTCAAGTACACATGGTTGAGTCAAACAATACATTTATCAAAACGGGAAACTAACTCCAGTTAAGGGTCAACCAAATGATGGATACCGTTTACCATTTTTGGGTAATTCAGTTTCCCCTTACCAAACTATTTCTCAAGTAGTTCGGTCTCCTAATGATGACGGAGCTTATGCTATGTCAATCAATAGCGAATCAAACAAAATATACTTCATTCCCGATGATGGTTCAAAACCAAAAGAAATTTCATTTGATTTTAGTGAAAACGATATGTTGGGCGATATGGGTAAAGCTAATTTTGATAAGGTTATTCCTTATTATCAAAATGTTAAAAAGAAAGATGGCACGTTAATTCAACGTGATAATAACGAAGATGATACTAGAAACAAAATTATAACAGGAATTTCACCCAATGGGATGTCGGGTAACGATAATTTATTCATGTTGCAAACTGCCGCTACTACTCAATATGATAATCAACCTTTAGACTACGCTTTAGCTATTGATAAAAACGATAGTAGTAAGGTTAAAATGTTGTCTCCTCTTCATACTCCTGGTAGCAATGGTAGTTTAGATTTCTCAAATGATCTTATCGGCAATATGCAATTTACTTTGCCTGTTGGAGATAATCCTAAATTAGATACAATAACACCTGAACAATATGTTTTTCCAAAAAATAAAAACGATTTAGCAAATTACGTTGATGCATCAGAGATTAAAAAGGGTAATGATCAAGTAATGGATAATTATAATGCTGTCCGTGCAACACTTTCAGATCCTAAAGATCCCAAGTCACAAATCGTTTTATCTATCAGTCGATGGTCAGATATACCCAAACGTTATGTGCTAACTGATGTAAGTCCTAATTTTGATAAGATCGATACAGAACATGCTACAACTCTTCCGGTAGATTTTACTTTCAAAGATACATCTGGGAAAATTATGACATTTACATATTTCTTCGGTGGTTTTGCATGATCAACAAAAGCTGGAATCAAACCGCAAGATTTAGCTTTGATTATCGGTTTAACGATGTCAGCTTTAGTTATTTTGATAATTGGTTTAACCATTTATTATTTATATAGAACCCGTGAAAAACGTGCAATTAAAGCACAAATTAAAAGACGTGAAAAAAGAATCCAATTGCAAGCAACAGACAACACTTTTGCAAGTATTGACGATAAAAGGATGTCTAAACAGCAAAAGAAGCAACACAAACAAGATCGCGAGTATAATTACGATAAGGGTGTTTCATTAACTAAGATATCTAAATTAAGTGGAAATTCTGATTTGGATAATCTAATAAAAGGATTCCAGGATACTTCAAAATCTATTAAGACTGAAACAATCCATCGTAATAAGACTAGTTCAATAAACTCTGACGAATTACTTAAAACATCTAAATGATCTGCAACTTCTAGTGGCAACATTAGCAGTAAGGGTAGAAACAGTAACAAATCAAAAGTTAGAACAAGCTCTAAAGCGGGAGCTAGTGTTAAAGCGGGTGCAAAAGGCAAACCGCAAACGTATAAAGAATTTCAAAAACAACAAAAAAAGAATAAAAAAGCTAAAATGAAAAAATCTAAAAAAGCTTTCTAAGTCTAATTAAAGAGGTAATAAAATGGCCAAATCTAAATATGCTGATATATTTTTACAAAAATTACTTGGAGCAAAAAGTAACTCAACAACCTTTTGGGTTGGCGAGGAATCTTATGGATCATTAGATTTATATGAAATACTAGAAATGGGTTCTGATTTAGAATTAGGCAATTTCAGTGATTTTATGGACTTAATCAACAGCCACATAAACAAATATATCGGGACTAACACTAGTCTTGATATTAACTTAAATTTGACAGCTCTTGAAGTTATTCGTGAAGATCACTCAGATGAATTAAGTGATGAGGAAGAAGTTGAAATAGGCACTAAGAAAAAGAAAAAACGTAAGGTTGAACTTCCTAATACTTACCGTGATACGATCATTGAATTAGATCGGCGGGTAACTAAATTAGAGTTTGAAAACGGGATTAGTACTTTGTTTATCGGTTTACCAGTCGTTGAAGGAATGCTTCCCTCTGGTGAATTATTTAGAACACCATTATTTTTTATTCCAGCTGAGTTCAAATATAATGACGTTGATGATTCGATGACTTTAATGTTATTGACAAATCGAATTGTTGTTAACCTTATCTTCTTATCATTTTATGCTATGAATACGCAAATTGATTATAACTTTGATACTAACTTCGATTACATTGACCCTGATTCTATTATTAACCAATTATATGATCAAGGTTTAGATTTTAACGTCGTTGACTTTCAAACTCCGATTGAACCATTTATTTTCTGTGGTAAAGATGAATTTGGTTTTGCTTATGATAGCAATGCCATCCGTCCTAATATTTTAATTGGGATGTTTGATATTTTTACTAATAGTATTTATTGAGATTTCCGTGATATGGTTGACCAATCACCGCATATTCTTGATGTTCTTTTAGAATCAAAGAAAAATCTTTTATTTGACCATTTACAATTTAACAATAATTTTAGAACTGATCAAATTCGTTTGTTTAGTAATATTGATATTTTCCAACAAATCGCCGTGAGTCACTCGCTTGATGGTAACATCGTGATTGAAGGACCACCAGGAACAGGTAAGTCTGAAACGATCGTTAATGTTTTAGTTAATATTGCATTACTAGGGAAAAGAGCTTTATTTGTAGCTGATAAAAGAACAGCTTTAGAAGTTGTTTTAAACCGGTTAGGTGACATTAGTTTTACGAGTATCTATATTGAAGATGTTAACAAACAAAAGGAAAAGTTCTTTAATCAATTCTTAAAAGTTCTTTATCATTTTGGTAAAGGTCTTGAGTTGATTAAAGCAGAAGAACAAAAAACCCAAGCTGAACTAGATCAAGAAGCTGATGAAGAAATTGATTTAACTGAAAACGAAGAAATTATTGAATCTGTATATGATCGGTTAGCTAATATTAATCAAGTTTACTTAGCTAAAATTGATTACAATTATGAACAATTTACAATTAAGGATTTGTTCGATAGTTGAAAACCAATTGATTTAAGTTTCATGAAGGGTATGAAAGCACCGGATGATATCTATAAATGATGTGACGATTATCAATATTCTTTTAGTCGCGAAAACATGGAACGTTACCGTGATTTTGAAATTTTCTTACTAGACGAAGATTTCTTAGATGATCGAATGACTTATATTAACTATACGAAATTTAGACGAAAATATAATGAAGTTAGTTCTGGTGGGAAAGCCAAACAATTATACTGGATTTATAAAGAGTTGATGGAATCAGGTAAATTTAAAGCATTATCTTTACCACCACCATTGTGAAAACCGTTAGATAAACTAAAAGAAGAATTTAACGAAGTTATTCATTATATTGAACTTGAAAGAATGTACAAGGAATTAGAAAAAATTCTTAGTGAATATCCTGAACAATCTGAATACTATGAAGATTTATTAGAAAATAATATGATTTTCTTTAGCACTTGATACATTGAAATGTATGCTAAAAAAGTAACTGAACAATTAATTGTTGCCCAAGATGATGTTGAATATATGGCTAACATCTATTTAGAAAATTTAAAGAATACAACGACATCTCATGCTAAAAACATTATTTATAAAATGTTGGTTGATAAGGTGTTTAGAATTAGGGAAATGTTCCCTAAGGAAGTTAAAGATATGTTTACTCCTGGTAAACTAGCTGAAACACGTGATGCTGCCAGTTGATCGAATGATCACTTTGATATTTTGTTAGAATTATTTCCGATTCATATGATGTCAATCGATACTGCAACAAAAACATTGCCTTTAGTCGCTAACATGTATGATTACGTTATTATTGATGAAGCGAGTCAAGTTTTCCTTGAAAAGGCTTTAACATGTTTGTATCGTGCTAAAAAATATATTATTGCTGGTGATTTAAAACAATTACAACCGACTAACGTTTTTCAAACTTCAATCGAGAAACAAGATTATGCTGATGATATGAACTTAGATGAAGCGCTTGATGCTGAATCATTGATGCAATTTTATCGCAACCGAGCTCGTGTCGCTGTATTATTAAAATATCACTATCGTTCGTACTATAATGAGTTAATCGAATTTAGTAATCGTAGTTGATATGATGGCGAATTAAGAATAACTAATAAATCAGTTCCTAAATATCGTCCCATTATTGTTCATAACATTGAAGGTAAATGAGCTAAATTACGGAACGAACAAGAAGCAGAAGCGATTGTTGAACGGATTATTAGTTTAACTAAAACACAAGATTATCACTTGTCATTGGGAGTCATTACATTCAATATTGGGCAAGCTAATTATATTACTAAATTACTTGATAAACTAGAAAACAAGAAAGTTCAAGCTTGACGACATCGAACTTCACTAAATGGAGAGGATATAAGTTTGTTTGTTAAAAACATTGAAAACGTTCAAGGTGATGAACGTGATGTTGTGTTGTTCTCGGTTGGTTATGACCGGAAGGTTTCAAACTATGGATCATTATCAAGAAGTAACGGTGGAAACCGTCTAAACGTAGCAATCACGCGAGCAAAAAAGCGAATTGAAGTTTTCAAATCGGAAAAAGCAGGAAACTATTTTGGGTTTGCAAGTACATTAGAAGGACCGAAGTTATTTATTAAATGGTTAAATTATTGTGAACAAATATCTGAAAGTACAGCGCGACCAAAAGTTTGGAAAACAGTATTTGAATTTGAATCAGTTTTTGAAGCATTAGTATATATCTTCTTAAAACAAAATCTTCCTAAAAATTATAATATCGATTATAAAGTAGAAGAAGGTTCATATGTCTTGGACTTCGTTATTTATCGAGGTACAATTCCGATATTAGCGATTGAATGTGATGGTAAAAAATATGACACCTTTAGTGAATTTAGAGAAGGGGATATTTATCGTAAATTATTCCTTAATGCAAGAGGTTGAAAATTCTATCGAGTTTGAGGTCCTTCATGAATGAAGGATTCTCAATTTGAAAAAGATAAATTTTTAGATTATCTAATTGATGTTCTTGAAGAAGCTAGTAAACCTAGAAAAATCGAAATTGAATATCGAGAAGAAAAAATTATTGCTGTTCGTAATTATACAACTGAAGAAGAAGCTAAGATTAAGGCGGCAGAACTTGCAAGTATGAAGAAAACGGCTCCTAAAAAAGTAGATATGGATAAAGCAGCTGCTAAGAAAAAAGCTGAAATAAAGAAAGCTCAGTTAGCTGAAATTAAAGCATTTGAGGCTGAAACTAAAGCATTAGAAGCTGAGATTACTAAGAAACATAAGGCTGCAGAGGCTGCTAAGAAAGCCGCTCCCGTTGTTGATGAACTTCGGCCAGGAGAAACAGCAGAGGAAAGAAGCCAACGTTTACACCTTGAAAAAATAAATGCTATATCAGCCCATAAAAAAGCTGCTTCAGCTAAAAAAGTAACGGATGAAGCTAAAGTTAAAAAAGCTACTCCTAAAAAAGTCGCTCCAGATAAAGATGGCGATCCTAAAGCACCTGAAGCTAAGAAAAAAGTAGCAACTAAAAAAGTCGCTCCAGATAAAGATGGCGATCCTAAAGCACCAGAAGCTAAGAAAAAAGTTGCACCAAAGAAAACCAAGCAAGTTAAGATGGATGAGCTAGAAGCTGAAACCAAAGCATTGGAAGAAGAAATTGCTAGAGAAGAAGCGAAAATCGCTAAAAAGATTGCCGCTAAGAAAACTACTGCTAAGAAATAATATAATATAAACCAATAAAAATAGCTAACCAAGATTAGCTATTTTTATTGGTTTATTTATAATTTTAATAAGAATTTAACTATTCTTTTTTAACTTCGTTTTTAATAAGCTTATTTAGATTAATAGGTATATCACCGCTATTAAAACTCACTTCTAGTTCATCCGCTAACTTAGTCATTACAGAATTATTTCCAATGTCGTTATCAAGCTCAGTGTCTCCAACAGGAACTGAATTTAATTCCTTGATGGTCCGCTTGACTTCCCGTTTATATAAATAGAATGTAAAGAATGCCATTATTACTCCAAAAATTGATAATGGTAAAATGATGCTTGTCAGATATGGGAAGTGGCCGGCGTTTTTAATTCCTAAAGTGTACATTAATAAACAGCTGGTGAAGATTCCAATAATAGCAAACCAATAGTTAAGACTTCTTTTAGCTAACGCATTTAAGAAGGGTGTATAAACATAATTTGCTGACATCCCTAAAATGAAGATCGCCACTAGAACTGCCGCTCCTATTAAATCTTGTTTGGCTTGAGCAACATTGATTCCAGGGTCAACCAATCCACGAGCATCAGTTCATGGGCCGGCAACGATATCATGATTATTCATTAATATAAGATCAATGTAGAAAGGGTACATACCAATAATAAATAATAAGTAAGCTGCCAAAATAATAAAATAAGTGATGTAAAAACGATGAATAGATTTACGATATTTAATGAAATCAGCAGGTGCCAAATGTTTCTTGGTCAAACGATAAGAAAGTGATTGACTAATACCACGGGGAACTCCAAACGACAGAATCATCAAACTATATAAAACCACACGCATCACGAGATGTTGTTGCGGTTGAAGAACGTTCGTCCCCATTAAGGATAACGCGATCATTGCTGAACATTTAAAAAAACTAGACATTGCATAAATTGAAGTAACTTTAAAAGCAACTTTTAGTTTAGAAAAAGTTATTGAAAAATCGATAATTACTTTAGTGTCTGAAATATAAAAATTATATAAGACCGCTCCTAAACTAACGATAGTAACAATAATAAAACTAAGGAGCGTTCCTAAGCCAATACCATCAAATCCTAGATTAGTGCAATAAAACAAAATTGCCGGTAGACTCATATTTAAAATCGCTAGTAGTGCAACCATAAAATAAGATAAATGACGTTTATGAATAAAACTTAATATCTTAACTGATAAGGTAATAATCGCATATAAAAAAATGATTGGAAAAATATATAAAATATAGGTAATTGCCTCGCCTCTTATTCAATCGTTTTTAGGCAACATAAAAGTTATGTATCCAGAAGCTATTCCTAAAAATAATATCGAAACACAAAAACCATAAAATGCCATATCAGTTAAAGCGCGGGTGAAATTATGTTCTAATATATATGATGATTTATGTTTCATATAGCCTGCATCAAAGTATTGACAATAGTTTGTCGCGCCATAAAACAAAGTGTGGATGAACATCATTTCAATCATCCCAACCAAACCTATGGCTTCAATTAAACCTAACTCATTTTTTGCGAAACACAATACAAGTGCATTAAAAAGAACAAGTGAAATATTTAAAACTGATATTATTAGAATCCTTGAATTCTTTTTCATATAGTATAGAAAAGAAAAATCTTTAAGATCGAATGATGTTACTTGATATTTTGCTTTTTGTTCCACTTGCATATGATGTACCTCAATTAAATTTATTAAGTTTACAATATGAAAAATTGCTACAAAGCGTTGTGAAACACATTTTTGAGGTGTGTAATTATCGTATTTTATAATAATATGTTTAATTAATAAAATTAAATTAAAGGATATTATGGATTGGATATTAAGCGCATGAGTTTTATTGAAAACTAAATACTAATTTGAATTATACACTTTGTAAAAAAATAAGCAATCTTATTTTAAAATAATTTCATTTATTTTAAAATAAATGTTGTATCTACACTTTTGTCTAAAAAAGACTAACCTTAATTAGTCTTTTTACTATTTGCTATCACTTCCACTTTCAATGGCTTGATTTAAATCAATGGGAGTAATGTTAGGATCGATATTTTTTTCTTGTTTGTCATCCACTTCTAATGTTGTGGGATTGATTTTAATATCACTATTAACGCTGCCTTCATCAACCGGCGCAGCTTTGAGTTGTTCAATAACCCGCTTGAGCTCGCGTTTATATAAATAAATTACATAGAAAAATGTCATCACTCCAAAAATAGCTAAGGGTAAGATAATGCTTGTCATATAAGGGAAGTGGCCGGCATTTCTAATTCCTAAAGTATACATAAATAAACAACTAATGAAAATTCCAATTAGAGCGAACCAATAATTAAGACTTCTTTTAGCCATCGCATTTAAGAAGGGCATATAAATATAATTGGTTGACATACTTAAATTAAAGATTATTATCAGAATCGCTGTTCCCATTAAATCATATTTGGCTTTGGCGGCATCAATTCCATGACCAACAACAATATCGTGGTTGTTCATTAACATTAAATCGATGTAGAGTGGATACATGCCAACAACGAGTGCTAGGTAAGCCACTAAAAAAATAAGATAAATAATGTAGAAGTGATGAATTGATTTACGATATTTAATAAAATCAGCTGGCGCTAAATGTTTTTTAGTTAAGCGATAAGAAATTGATTGACTAATGCCCCGAGGAATCCCAAAAGCCAGAATCATCAAAGTATATAAAATGACCCGCATCACGAGATGCTGTTGCGCTTGAAAGATATTCGTCCCCATTAAGGATAATGCAATCATGGCTGAACATTTAAAAAAACTTGACATCATATAGATTGTCGAAACCATGAAGGCGACCTTTAACCTAGAAAGTGTTATTTTGAAATCAAGAATTACCTTAGTTTCTGAAACATAAAAATTATGTAAAACAAATACGAAACCAAGAATAGTAACAACAATAAAACTAAGTAGTGTTCCCAAACCAATACCATCAAATCCTAAACTAGTGCAATAAAATAAAATTGAGGGCAGTGTCATATTTAAAACTACTAATAAAATAACAAGAATAAACGATAAATGACGTTTGTGGACAAAACTTAATATTTTAGCTGACAAAGTAATCATTGCATATAAAAAAATGATTGGGAAAATAAATAGAACATACTTAATTGCTTCGTGTCTTATAACGTCGTTTTCTGGCAACATAAAAGTAATATAACCAGAAGCAATCGCTAAAAATAACATTGAAACACAAAATCCATAGAATGCTAGATCAGTTAGGGAACGAGTATAATTATGCTCAATGAAATACGATGATTTTTGTTTCATATAGTCAACGTCCAAGTATTGACAATAGTTGGTTGTGCCATAAAAACAAAGATGGATAAACATCATCTCAATCATCCCAACTAAGCTAACCGCCTCGATTGAACCTAACTGATTTTTGGCAAAACATAAGATAAAAGAATTAAAAAGAACTAATAAAATATTAAACACCGAAATCATTAAAATGCGTGAATTCATTCTTATGTAGTACAAAAAAGAAAAATCCTTAAGATCAAACGATGTTATTTGATATCTTCTTTTTTGTTCTGCTTCCATATGCTATCCTTTTAGTTAAGTTTATTTAGTCTACAATATAAAAATTACTACAAGGCACTGTCGGACACATTTTTAGGACGTGTTATTATCGTATTTTATAAAATATGATTAACCAATTAAATTTTAAATTATTATAATTGGTTATTAAACTTATTTATTTTATTATAAACTAAATCCTAATTTGGTTTATACATTTTGCGATGATATCTTTATGACTATTGGATGCAACAGTCATTAAGGATTTCAAACAAATATTTATTTTTAATATTTAAAAATGATAAATCAAGTAAATAATCTATATAATAAAAGTATATCAATAAGTGGTATAATCTTGGAGTGGTAATTTTAATATGAAACATAAATTTAAATTTATATCAATAATTTCTGGTTTAGTTGTTATTTTAAGTTCGGCCCTTATAGCGGTTTCGTGTTCTTTTGCACCGACCCCAGAACCACAAATTCCAGGGCAGGTCGGCAATAGCTTGATTAAGAATAACGAAGTAACACCTGAAACCCAATATATTAATGATCGTACCATGAGTATTCGAATGACTTATAAAACGGAAACTACTGACCCTGGTTCTTCTATGGTTGGTTGAGGAACTGGATGAATTTTTGATAAGGATACGCAATTAGCAAATACTTATTATGTTGCCACTAACATGCACGTTATCGACTTAATGTATGAGGGCATTCCTAACTCGTATCGTTATTATTATGGAGTCGGCAACCTTGGCTCAGCATTAAGTGATAGTAATTATATTGAAATCCCGTCGAACAATTTTCATAAAATCGAATTAGGTATTTCAGATAATTCGGTAACTCCAGACCCTTATTTAATCGATTTTGGTTTATTGAAAATTACATTTAAGGGAGACAATAAAATGACTACTGCTTATAATAATAGTCCGACTATGTTTTATACAGCGCCAAGTGCAGGTGATATGATTTACACCGGAGGTTTTCCAGCGATTACAAATTCTGAAGGATCATATGATCCAAATCGCCAAGTTGGTTGACATCAATATCAAAACAGAATTGATGGATTTGAATATAACACCATAAAAAAAGCGAAATCTAGCATTGTATATAATGGGGAACAAATGCTTTCAAAAGCTACTAATGGTTTAATTAACACCTTAGATATGGGCGGTGGTTCCTCTGGATCAATGGTTATTGAAGAAAACTCTGACGCTTCACAATATTATGTTGTCGGAATATATTGGGGTGGTTATGCGCCTGTTGATAAATCATCCTTTGATGGCGCTTTCAATTTAATTAATGGTTCAAACAAAAACGAATATAATATTCTCAATATATGGAGCAATTATATTATAAATCACCCAAGTATACATTCATTTCTTTTGGCTAATCTTTCAACTCTTGAGGTTGATTCTTTGTCATAAGAATAGTTTACATCAAAATTAAATCAACTTTTAAAAGTTGATTTTTTTATTAAAACTTTTAGAAATTGAATTTAGTATCTAAATTAATAGTTGTTTAAGTCTTTAAGTACTTTTGAAAATTACTAATTGCTTAATCTTTAAAGTAATAAGTTAATTCATTATTTAATACTTCTTATAAAGTGTTATCAAAAATGACTATCAATAATTAAGCCATAAATAATTATGATTTAAAGATATATTTACAACCTTTAGTTAATCTTTGAAATTAGAAATTAACTATTTGTCATAAAATACTTGGTAATTAATAAACCAATAAATAACGCTTTTTAGAGTTAATTTCACTATTTTTGGTATCGATATACCAATAAACTATGATTAAGTCCTTAGA
>JAACJW010000025.1 GCA_021378525.1 Ureaplasma sp. Hg2
CTTTTAAAGCTGGTGCATCATTAACCCCGTCACCAGTCATCGCGACGATTTGATCATGGCTTTGCCAAGCTTTAACAATCCGGATTTTATCTTCAGGACTAACCCGTGCATAAACTGAATAATCAACCACATTGTCTTTTAGCTCTTGATCACTCAAGATTGCTAAATCAGCCCCAGAAATAGTTTTTTGATTAGCTTCTAAAATACCTAGTTGACTCGCAATAGCTGTCGCAGTATTAATGTGGTCACCCGTAATCATAATCGGACGCATCCCCGCTTGTTTACAAAGTGCGACAGCAGTTTTAACTTCAGGTCTTGGTGGATCTATCATTGCCATTAAACCATATAATTCTAAATCTTTTTCCAGTTTTTTAGGATCAAGGGTTTTCGGTATCTCTTTTAATTCTTTAATCGCAACAGCTAAAACTCGTAACGCTTGATTCCCTCATGTTTGATTAATTGCTTTGGCCGCAACTAAACTATCTTTATTTTTTGTTAAATTAAAAACAACGTCAGGAGCACCTTTTACAACAGCGTATATTTTATTGTTAAAACGATGAATCGTCGTCATTAGTTTACGGTTGGAATCAAAGGGAATTTCTCCCAATCTTGGACTCGCACTTAATAAATCATCGCGTTTCATTTGATGATTGTAAGCAGCCATAACAATTGCGATTTCAGTTGGGTCGCCAGTTTGTTTGATAACGCTGTCATGCATTTCATAAGTGGCGTCACTACAAAGGGTAGCATACTTTAATAAATTAAGGTTTTTAGGATTGTTAATATCTACTCCCAAAGTAGTCGCTTCATTTGTTCAAGTATTAGTAATTGTCATTTTATTTTGGGTTAGCGTGCCAGTTTTGTCTGAACAAATAATTGATGCACTACCTAAGGTTTCGACGGCTGGCAACTTTTTGATTAACGCGTTATGCTTAACCATTCGTTGTACGCCCATCGCTAAAACAACTGTAATGATTGCCAATAATCCTTCTGGAATTGCTGCTACCGCTAATGAAACAGCTGTCATTAATGATTCATCTCATGAATCAGATCAATTACCCTGACCAACTACATAAACCGATACAAAGAAACATATTAAACAAATAATAACTGCAAGTACCCCTAATAGTTTGCCTAGCTTCGCTAATTTCATTTGTAATGGTGTTAATTGGGTTTCAGCATTATTTAAGAGATTAGCAATCTTACCCATTTCAGTATTCATCCCAGTACCAATAACTAAAGCTCTAGCGCGACCATAAACAACGCTACAACCACTAAACACTAAATTCTTACAATCACCAATAGGGGCGCCTTCAATTGCTTCAAAGGCAGCATCCTTCTCTGATGGAAGTGATTCTCCCGTTAGCATCGACTCCTCACACTTCAAGGTTGCAGCTTCAATTAAGATTGCATCGGCCGGAATCAAGTCGCCAGTATTTAAAACAATGATGTCACCAACCACAATTTGGTTGGCCGGAACAACTTGAATCGTCCCGTCCCGCAAAACATTTGCATTTGGGCTACTCATCTTTTTAAGGGCGTCGACCGCTTTCTCTGCTTTTGCTTCTTGAGCAGTCCCAAAGCAAGCGTTCAAAACAACAATCACTCCAATTAAAACTGGTTCAACATATTGCACAATTTTTTCCATGGCATCAGTTGACGGTTGAACAATTGCTAGCACTAAAGAAATAACCGCTGCAATCACCAATAAAATAACCATTGGATCTAAAAATTGTTTAAGAAATTTAATCATTATATTATCTGGCTTCTTAGCTGTTATTTCATTTTTGCCATTTGTCGTTAGTAGTGCAGCGGCTTGAGCCTTACTATAGCCTTTGCCTAAGTCAACTTTTAATTCATCAATTTTAGCATTTAATTTTTTAGTTTTTGTCATAAATTTCCTTTAAAATAATAATTATATCAAATATCTATTTAATTAAAACAAAAAATTAAAGCTAGTTGCTTTTAACTAGCTTTAATTTTTTTGATTGCTTGCATAATCTGGTCTGGCGTATCCTTGATACCTAACTGAAATAACGATCTTGAACCAACTGCGTCCTCAATTTCATTGAAGTAATACTTGTCGCCATCAACGATAAAATCAATTCCGCAATAGAATGGTTTGATGGCAGTGATAATTTGTTTAACATAATCATCAATTAAATTTGGGCATTCACTTAAACGAACTTCTGCGCCTTGTTTAAAATTTGCTCGAAAATCTTTATTATTAATTTTTTCAATCACTTTATAGACCCTATTATTAATTACATAAACCCTTATTTCACGACCCTTTTGTTCACTTGGTTGTTGGACGATATAAGGAAGATGATAATTTTTTTTAATTTTATCATACATCTTTTGATCTTCAACCATGACTACATCTTGACCACCGTGACCTTCGTTGGGCTTTAAAACAAACGGGTAATCAAACATTAATTTATCATGATAATGATCAATCAATTGATAAGGTAAACAAGGGATACCTAAATAATCCATTAATTCATAGCCATAGTTTTTTTGCGTTCCGACCATCGCAACGTTTGTGTTGTTAAAAGTAGCGATGTTAGCTTCTTGAAAGTGAATTGCCAAAAATTGACTTCGACTACGATTAAGTACAAAATCAAGTTTTTCTTTTATAGGGACATCAACATCAATATTTTGAGCCACCACTAATCTTAAATCAATTCCTAGGTTTCTTCCACTAGTAATTAATTCTTCGATAAAATGACGGTTTTCTTCAATATCTTCTTGTCGATAAATTACTCATCCATACATTTATGTAACACTTCCTTAATATGATTAATAATATCACATGAGATATTTTTTTGATTAAAATCTCGTAGATTTAAAAAATTGGCATTACTATTAACTTCACAAAGATAAGTTGTATGGCCGTCATAGATTAAATCAATTCCTCCATAATCAAGCGCTAATAGCTTACTTACTTTAATGACTAATTGTTGCTGTTCAATCGTTAATGTTGCATTTTCAATCTTAGCCCCTAAAGTTAAATTAGCTCTAAAATCATTCGGGTTAGTCCGCTTGATTACACTAATGATTTGATGGTTGACAACATAAACCCGGAAATCGCTATTATCCTTCGTTTTAATAAATTTCTGTAGTAAAATTTCTTTACTACCTAGTTCATTAAGTTTTTTAATTAATGCCGTTTCATCTTTAATTAAATAAACTTGATGCCCATAAGATCCATAGCACTCTTTAATAACAAGCGGAAATCCCAACTCTTTAATCGCCATCGCAAGATAACCTTGATATTCAGATCAATCGATAAAATAAAATCTTTTAGGGCAACTAATGGTTGGGATTAGTGGAATATTTTGATTAGCTAATCGTAGATATGTATTCACTTTATCATCACATGCTGCAATTGCTGTTGCCGAATTAATAACCTTAAGATTTTGTAGTTCAAACCAACGTGCTAATTTAACGTCCTTGTCATAAAAAATAATAAAGTCAACTTCAACCTTTGGAATATTTTTTTGATTAATTAACATTAAGAGTGAAGTCGTTGAACGAGCTTCAAGTTGTACGTTTAAGCTTTTGGCAGTAGCTACAAATAAATCGATGTGCGATTTCAATTTTTCGGTTTTATTAAAACCGTGATAAACAATTCACCCTTTAAGCATTGTTAGCCTCCGTTTCAATCGTTAAAATCTCATTAACGTGAATATCATAAACGTCACCCCATTTGTTATGGATGTTGTTTTTAACGGTTTGAATATATGGACTCAAAGCAATAATTAAACTATTTATTACAATTGTCGTTATCGGTGTTTTAACTGATTCCTTCATAATTCTTGGGACAAGATAAAACATTGCACCGTACTTAATGAAATTAGGCGATGCTTGATTATAGAGAAATTCATAATATTTAATCGCAGCTATCGGACCTAAAATAAAACTAAAAATAAATGTAACAACAACAGACAAACTGGAGGCATAAATAAAATTAATGAAGTGCTTTGGAGCTTTACCACTGCCGATTTGTAAATAATAATAAATCGTAATGCCTTCAAAAATCAAAACAAAGAGCACCATAATAGCACTGGCGAGATACTCGTACATGAGCATAAAGGCACTCATGACGTCACTATCATTTGTTGATAGTGTTAACGGTTGAAATCACAAAAAATTACTAACAAGGACGAAGGCCCCAAAACCGAGCACAATAATTTGTTGGAGTACTAAATCGCAAGTAAATTTTTTAGAGCCAGAACGCAATGTTGCAACCCCACTAACAAGGCCGGCCATCATTGCAATTATCGGTTGTTGAATTGCGTACATCCAAAATCATGGTGTGCCCGAAATTAATCATGCTAAAGTATCTGAAATTGCGCCAGCAAATAGTCCGATAACCGGACCATAAATTCATCCCATCATGATGATGGGAATCCACTCAAAAGTTAGCTTCAAATTAAAGCTAGGAATATAAAGTGAAAATAGTGCCACAACTAATCTAATTGCAATTAATGAAGCTAATAAAGTTATCAATTGGGTATGTCTAAAGAGTTTAGCAGGATAAAATGGATAGATAAAATTGATAAACTTTTGATAAGAAGTTTTAGTTCTAAAATTTAATTGCTTCATGCTAGATTACCTCCTAAAAATTTAAAAATAAATATTAAAAAAGAATGGATTTAAACCATTCTTTTTTTAGAAGGGCATTCTTCCGCCGCCCATTCCAGGCATTCCACCCATTCCAGGCATTCCTGGTTGTTGAGGTTTGATTTTACCTGATTTGATATCTGCAATGTTTTGTTGGACAATTTTTTGTAAACGTTCAATATCGCGTTTCGGATTATAAACAACAGCAATAACAATTATAGCAACATATCCACCCGATAAAGCTAAAACAGCAATATTAAAATCATGTCATAAATTTAGTTGGTTAGTGTAACTTTCCTGGCCATTGGTATTTAAACATTTAACGTAACCGCCTCAATTTAAAACAACACTAACATTTGGATCAAGAACATTAAGTCCACCAAACAACATTACAAATACTAATGCAAATAAAGGAATCCCTCATTTGAAGACATATTTTTTATTTTCATTTTTATTACTAACTTGTTTTAAAAAGGAAAATAATGCAAAAGCTAAAACTAAACAGGAAAAAATCAACATTCAAGTATAACTCGAACCCGTGTTATAAACATCACTCATATGTACATCCGGAGAAGAAGCGTCCTTCTTTCAAGTAGTTAGTGGATCAATATTAAAATCTTGAATTTGCGATACTATCGCATAACCCGCAATTAACATCGCGATTATTCCTAAAAATATTCCGATAGATATATATTTTAAAATAATTACAATAAGTGGTTTATGAGTAAAAGCAAAAACTTTGCCTGTTGCCATATCGCGATTAAGCATCATACTCGCTTGTGCGGTAATCATTTGATTAGCGACATCTTCCATCGATGTTCCCGAGTTGCGCATGTATGATTCAGCATTAAAACCAGCGGCATTTCCAGTCGAACGATTCCGCATATTGTTCATAAAACCAGCAACTCCAGCCCCTGCAGCTTGCTGTGTTCCAGTTGGTTGCGGTGAAGCTTTATTAGCGGTTGTGGTCTTTGGTGCTTTCGCCCCTGGTGGTTGACTTAAATCTTCGATTTTTTGTGCTTCTACTTTTTCTACAGCAACATTGCTTTGTTGCGATTCAATTGTACTTTTAGTGATCGGTTCGATTTTACCTAATTGCTTAATTATTTCGTCCCATGCAACGTTGATTTTATTTTTAACAAAAACATGGATATAGTTAATTGTATCTAAAACATCATAATCATCACTTACATCAATATTATCAACCGCTATAAAAGCCGCTCCTGAAATTGAATGGTAAGCAATTAGAAAGTCCTCAGCCCTTCGCTTGGTCGGAGTGATGCTAAATTTCTTTTCATATGAATTACAAGTATTAATTTGTTTTTTAATTAATTCACGAAACTTACTATCAGAAGTTAATAATTGAATTGTTCCAGAGAACAAAAATGTTACATCTAAATCGTGAATTAAACTTTGATAGTTAGTTAAAACTAAACCACCCATTTTTTTGATTGCCGGAGTTGTTTCCTTCTCTACAATTTTAGCGGTTTGTTCTTTACTTATTTCTTTGGTAACAATTTTATCAACCGGGGTTTTAGCTTTATTTGCTGTATTTTTCGGTTTGGGTTTTTTTGTCCCTGGGCTACTTGGTTTTTTATTTTCAGCCATGTTTCACTCCTATTTTTTCAATTAAAAACATTTTAATTGCAATATCATTCATAATTATACCACTTTTTATATTAATATCTAACAAATAAATTTTTTTCAATATCTCTTTTAATTTTTCAATATCGTAATTAATTAAGAGTGGTTTATTCATATTAATTATGAAGGGTTGAACCCCCAATTGCTGAGCAATTGTATTGTTAGATAAATGTTGATTTAAACCTATTTTGATAAGATATAAATCATATATTTGTTTTGCCATCATCGCTATCATATTGATGGGGTCATAATTGTCCAATCGCATTTGATAAAATAAAGTAAACAGTTTATCAAAATTATTATTTAGATAGTATTGCGTTAATTTAAAGATATTGTCATCAGCATAGTTGGCAATTACTCTATCGATAAGATCAGCATCTAATTGTTGCGGTTCATAATTGCTTAATTTATTAATTTCGTTCTCAATAATTAAAGCATTGGGAATTAATTTCTGATTAATGTTTTCAATTAACTCAGCCGGCAAGGTGATTGCTTGCTTTTTCAATTCTTCCTTAATATACGTTTTCATATTTCGATTGGTTAAAGCTGGAACCGGGATTAGTTTTACCGTCGCTAATAATAGTTTAATTTTAGCGTTACTTAATAATTTGGCTCCATTAGCGACCATAATTAAGTTTTCGGGATTAATTTTAATTAATTCATCTATTAAACTTTGATATAGTTTTTGTTCACTTAATTTTACTAAAAAATTACAATTAGAAATAACATAAAATAATTCATCGCCAAAAATATTGATTTGCATTAGATTACTTAACAAATTTACTGTGTCACCATTAAATTGTTGAAAGAAAATTTTTTCTTGATCTTTTGCTTTTAATGCGACTTTAATTTTATTGATAATTAAAGCCTGGTCATCGCCATAATAAATTTGCATTATTGTCCCCCTTTTTTATATAGTTTAAATTATAAATAAATATTTGAAATTATTACCATTAATCGTAAAATATTATGTTAACTTATTATTCCTTCCAAAAGGAATTATGTTATTATAATATTAATTACTGGAGAATAGCAATGAATAATAAAGATAAAGACGGAAAATTTTTAATAAAGCATAGTTCTATTAATATTGAAACTATTAAAAAAGCTTTAAGCGACAAGGTGGTAGTTAATGAAATCAAACAAAAGATTGATGTCATTAATGAAAACATTAAACAAAATAGGGGAGCGTTATTAAGTTTGGATAATTTTTTTCTTCATCCCGTTGATTATTCAGCGTTATCGATTGAACATTTAAAGGGAGATATGAATAAACACGTTGTTATCATTCACGGCATCACGGCATCAATAGAGCCCTATAAGGCGATTGCCAAACAACTTAATGAAGCCCATTATGATGTCCATTTAATTGACCTACCCTTCCACGGAAAAGGCGGAAGCGTTAAACTAGATACAACTAAATTAATTTTATTTGATTGAGCTAATATGGTTGCTAATTACATTTATGATCAAGATTTAGAAAACGTTACAATGTTTGGCCATTCGATGGGAGCTGGAATGAGTATTCTAATCGCATATTTATTGCGTGATCGAGTCATTAATATGATTCTTGAAGATCCATTAAACCCAGGTTTGTTAGGGACTTTTATTAAAACATGAGCCTTCCCATTAGATGATGTTAGCAATGAAAAAATTGTTGAACAATATAAAAAAGCGACAAAATTCATGGTTGATAAAAGAGGCGAAGTTAATTTTGTCCATTTACTATTATTAAAAAACATTACTTCCCACAACACTTTAGATAAAATGAATAAAGTGATGGATTTATTATCGCTTCCAACCCTTTTGATTATGGGTGATGACGACCGTATTGTTAGCGCTTCGGCCACTCGTTCTTATTTCAATAGTAAACATTTAAAAATTTCTTACAAAACTGTTCCAGAATCAGGTCATGCACCACACATATCAAACCCAAAAATATTTAATCAAATGGTACTTGAATTTCTTATTAACCAAAGATAGTCAATATCAATACAATAGAATTTAAAAGTAATAGCAAGCTAAGCTATTACTTTTAAATTCTATTTTTTGTTTTCAGGCGCTGGTGCTAATTCCTTAACGATTGGCGAATTTTCATTCATTGTATTCTGTTTGCTTCCACTAGATTGCATTGTCGCGTATGAGCTTAGCTTCATTGGGCCTTTATTAACTGGTCGAGCAACTTTTGATTCTTTTATATTAGCCGTTGCATATGAACTTAGTTTCATTGGACCCTTATTAACTGGTCGAGCAACTTTTGATTCTTTTATATTAGCCGTTGCATACGAACTTAGTTTTATTGGGCCATTATTAATTGGTCGAGCAACTTTTGATTCTTCCATTTGAGATGTTGCGTATGAACTTAGTTTCATTGGGCCATTATTAACTGGTCGAGCAACTTTTGATTCTTCCATTTGAGATGTGGCATATGAACTTAGTTTCATCGGACCGCTAGAAACCGTTCTAGTTACTTTAGTCTCTTGGGTTTGCGTTGTTGCATATGAACTTAATTTAACTGATTTAACTTGACGCGAATTAGCTTGCTTGCTTTCTCCATAAGGAGTAAACAAAGGACCTACTCCGGACTTTTCCATTGATTTTGAATTCAAATTAGAGTTTTTGGTTACATTATTATGATTGTAGTTATTAGCCTGTGCCAAAGGTGATTTAATTTGCGGTTGATTAACATTGCGATTAACTGTATTTGTTGCTTTAAGCAGTGGCTTAGTATTGTTGTAATCAGGTTTATTAAAGATTGATTGAGGACTATTAGATGGTCTTTTTTGCATTGGAACTTGGTTGTTTAAAGTTTGCTGTTGTGCTACCGGTTTAATTATTCTTGGTGCCATTGAACCAACTGGTTGTTTTAAAATGTTTCGATTAGTAGGTTGAACTTGCACATTATTCTTATTTGCCAAAGGCATTTGACTAGATAATGTTCTTTGTTGTGTGACCGGTTTAATTATTCGCGGTGCCATTGAACCAACTGATTGTTTTAAAATATTTCCGCCTGTAGTATTTGAAACTACATTTCTATTGTTTGAAAAAGTTGTTTGTCTGTTCATTGGTGCTTTTTGTTGAGACATCGGGCTTGGTCGCTGAGCTGCTTGATTATTCGCATTTACTCCATTTGCAACATTCATAACTTGGGTTGGTGCTTTTTGGTTCATAGTGCCGTTATTTCGCACATCAACTTTTGCATTGTTATTTTTAACTTGGCCAACAAATGCTCGGTTTTCCATCGCTTGTTTAGTTGGGATATTGCTTAGTTGCTTTTTGTTTTCAAGTTCTTGATTTCAGTTATTTACAATATCTGAAACGCTAAATAAAGGTTCGTTTTCTAATTTAGAAACATAGTTAGGATCATATGCTTGATACTGTTGTTTTGGAGCTTGTTGATAGTTATTAGCTTTTGGTTTATTAGGATTAATTAATTTATTTTCGACTCTTTTCTTTGCTGGAGTTGCATCTTTAAGACTATAAATTGGTTTGCTAGGATCTTTTAGTTGATGCGCAATTTTATTAATTTTTTGTTTTTCTTCAAAAGGATTTAACAAAGGGTCAATCCCGTCAATTAGCGGTGCTTCAGGTCTTTGCAAACGCAATGGTTGCGGTGGTTCGTTGCTATAAACATTAGCGTGCGGCAAGTTAGGATACTTATCAACATTTGATTGGAAGTGTCTTTTTTGTTGTTCTAGGTTTCGTAGTTGTTCTTGACGTTGGTCTTCTAATGCTTGTTGGACATATTGGTTTAAAACTCTTGGGTCCATAACATCGTTCGCTTGGTAAGCGTTTAAACCAATTTCGTTTAACGCTTGTGGCTGGGTGATAGATTTATATTGCTGGTCGATGGCGATTTGCATTTCTCGTTCATTATTAGCGATTTCCATTAATTTATCTTGATGGTATTGATTATAGTAATCACTGGATTTATTGGTTGCATCTCACGAATCAGCTGAGAAAGAAGGGATTTCCATCATTGGCGTTTTTTTATTTTCTTGGGTTTTGAAATCAGTATAAGTGTAGTCATGAGTATTGTCGTGATAAAAGTCGTGATGCTCGAAAGTTTGTTTTGGTTGTGCTAAATTTAGAATATTTCGGTCGCTAGCGCCTCTTTCGGAATTGGCCACTAACGTTCGCATTCGTCTCATTTCTTTTGTAGTTCTGCTTGTAGAGCTTAGTGGAGTGTTTTCAAGAATTGTATTGTATTTCTCGTGATTATTGCCACTAATTGTGTCGTATCTAGCTTGAAAATGATCTTCTCCATAATTGTTTTTGATTCGATTCCCAATTTTAGGGATTGAATTGTCGTGCGTAAATTTATTTTGCATTTAGAATCTCCTATAAATCTATTGATTATAATATTATATAACATAATAATTTTACCTTAAAATCAAAATATATAGTGTTAATAAGGGATAATTAGTTAAAACAATTAAATAATTTATTATAATTAATGCATGTATTGAAATGATTCTGATAAAAAATATCTCCAAAAAATTTACACTCGTGTGCTTCGTCGGAAAACACCTTTTTTAAAACATCACCTTTATATTAATAATGTTGAAACCAACATTAAGATCAAACATATTAAAAAGTACAAAGGATTTGATTCATCAATCATTTTACAAAAAGACCTAGGTTATGAATTAACTAATCTAATTACTTTAAAACGTAGTTTTGACACTATTTTATACCAGTCAACAATTGATTTGGTTGTTTGTGACATCTATTGAAAAACACTTGACGTCTTAGAAGATGTGAAACCCAATAAGTTTGTCGATTTACATGATCAAGTATGTAATATTTGAATCTTCCCTAATAATACAATTAAAAAAATTAATTTAAAACCTGGCGATTATTTAAGAACAGTTTATAAACCATAAAAAAAATGACCTAGGTCATGGTATGAACAGAACCTCGAGTCACATATTTTTTATAAATGTTTTCTAAGCTTAAATGAAATTCAGTAAACTTAAGCACAACAAAATTAGGATGTAAATATTCTAAAAATTTTTGACTTTCTTTGATTGATTTAAAATCAACTAAAAAACCGTTTTCAGTTTCATTGATATGAAAAGTATAGTTATGTTTAATTAAATGTTTCTTTAATTTAGCAAAATCATCAACCACAATCTCAAATATTTTAGTAATGTTTTTTTTGTAAATATCAACGTCACCAGTAAAAACAACTTTACCACCATCAAGGATAGTCGTGTGGGTTGCGTATCGATCTAGTTCGGCTAAAATATGACTACTAATGAAAATTGATTTTCCCTCGTGTTGCAATTTTTTTAAAGTTTCAAAAAATTCAATTCTAGCTTTTGGATCTAGATTAGCAGCCGGTTCATCCATGATGATTAATTTGGGGTTGTGAACCAAAGCTTGTGCTAGTAGTACTTTTTTCTTTTGACCACTACTAAAACTGTTAGGAGATTTCTTAGCTAATTTACTCATATGCATTTCTTTTAATGTTTTGGTAGCAAAAGATTTTGCTTGTTTTGTTGTCATCCCTGAGATGGTTGCCATATTTACTAAATAAGTAAGCGTTGAAACTCCGTCGGGAAAGCGAGCGGTTTCAGGGATATAGCCAATCACACGCTTGGCTCTAATGTCGTGGTTTATATAATCATTAATAAAAATTTTGCCCCGGTACGAAGCGTATGCCCCAATGATTGATTTAATGGTTGTGGTTTTACCAGCGCCGTTTGCTCCAATGAAAGCATGAAACTCACCTGGCATAACTTTAAAGTTAATGTTATGGATTGCTGGTGGTACATTCCTTTTATATTGTTTCGTTAAATGCATTACTTGTAGTAAAGCTGAACTGTCACGGTTTGAAAAATCTAATAACTTATTTGATTTATGAATCGGCTTAAAGTATAGTTTATAAAACTCGCTACGCCGTTCATAATGTTTTTTGATTGACATCGCAATGCGAAGTGATCTTCGCCGGTTATATTCTAAAGTATCATATTTAATTCCGTGTAATTGATCAGATGGTAAATATATTTTTTTAGTTGTTTGCTTAATTATATCGCTATTTATTATTTCCATTATATCGCCTCCTTATGCAAAGTCTCTTCGACTATAAGCTACAATCGCTAAACCCATAATAACAACTGAAATTGTTGCTCAAACTCCAATGATAGTTGAAATATCAATTAGCGGTTCTAATGTTAGTTGTTTATATGTTGACAACAATGCATCAGGCAAAAGATTAAACAAAGGCGTTACACGGGCGTTTTGCCCATTTATTTTAATCATGTCATAAGCGTTTACTCTCCCAGATGTACTCATTGAATTAGGAAGATAATTTAAAATCGATAGATAGGCGGTAATCGTGTTTATCGATTCTGGTAAATTTTTTCCGAATTTAGATGTTGTCATAATATCCTTTTTAATTTGACTTATATCTGTTGTTTCAAAATAAGTTGCAACATCCAATAAAGATTGGTTTCACTTATTTAGGGTGTTAAATATATCCTTATCATTGAAATTTTTATCTACTACATCTTTTTTTGCATCTGTTAAATTTTTATTAAAGAAATCTTGCAATAGAAAATTTCCTAAATTAACGTCATCGGGATTACTTGTTTTCTCTTTGTTTATTACATCTTTTGCATAGTCGTTAAAATCTCAGAAATTAGCTATGTTTCCCTTATAATTTTTCATTATTTCTGGTTCAGTATGAGCGACAATGTCTTTTGCCCCAATCCGAATATCGCTACCACCGGTGGTCGCTAAAGAAAGTTTAATTGATTTAGTTGGATCCTTAGGATTGGGAATCGTTATTAAATAACCTTCTGTTCCTTTGTTGCTAAAATTAATATTATATGGTTCGTTCATATATGACATTGTAAATAACGCAGCTTGAACATCTGTTGGCATTCGACCCATATTATAAATCGTTGATAATTGATAAGCGAAATCAAAATTTACATAATTAGGGTAAGCTGATTTTTGAAAAGCTGCTTTTCAAATATCACTAATATCTTCTTGCTTTTCAGTTGGTGGGGGCATAATATAAGCTCCATTCGCCATATCAACACTACCGCCGTCATTTACCTTTACTAGTGTTGCCCCTGAAATAATCATCCCTTGATCTTGAATAAATTTCATGGGTGTCGTAGAAACAATTGAAGCTAATGATGAAATTAACATTAAAACAAAGGCTAACCCGATTGAAATTAGTAATGATCCAATTTTTTTAATATAAATTGAGGTAATAATAGAGATACTGCCAAAGACAAAGGAATCGATAATTGTTGCTACAAAAGATCCGAGTGATAATATTGAAATGTCCGATCATGTTGCTAAAGGATTGAAATTAGCAAACAAAGTGAATAAGGCTTCAATCACAGCCACAAATAAAATAGTAGTGATGAAAATGGCAAATTTACTAACAAGAATCTCACGGCGTGTGATTGGCTTACTAATAATTAATATTTCGGTTCCATCATCAATGTTAGTCCGAAATAATTGGATTGCATAAACCGCGCTTAACATTGCACAAAAAATCATTAAGTACATCGGCATGTAAGCGTATGACATAATGTTCATTGGGTTGGTTTTAGAAATGATTGGTACAATCACTATAAGCGCTAAACTAGCAGCTCAATAAAGAATTGTCATTATATAAATAGATGGTTTACGTAGCATTAGTAACAACATAAATTTAGTATATTTAACATTCATTTTATTACTCCTTAATGACGGCTTGACAACGTTCGCATAAAGCACCTTCCTTAGCGTTAGATGATTCAAAATAATTCCAACATCGCGGACATTTATTCAACACTTTTTTCTCAGCATGAATTTTAAACTCTTTACTAATTTTAGTCTTAACTTGAGCGACCTTTAAAAACAATGCTAATGTTTTATCATCTATCTCTAATTTTTCCTTTAATTCAAGGACAAGTGAAACTTCATTATTTTCTTTAATAATTTGTTCTTTGCGCATTTTTTCTAAAATAACATAGACTTCATCTTTAATTTCAAAGAACCGTTTAAAGGTTGCGGCGTGGTCATTTACTTTAATGGTATTAATATCATATCATTTTTCTAACATTACTGATGGTTCTTTGGCCGCTTTCTTAAGTGATTTATAAACCTCTTCACAAGTGTGCGGCATAATAGGTGCTAAAGCAATCATGTAGTAATTAACAATATTATATAAAACGGTTTGAATTTGACGGCGTCTTAGATCATCTTTTGCGTTGCAATATAAAACATCTTTGATAATCGCAAAATATCAATTGGAAAAATCAAGTGTTAGTTGATTAACACTTTTAATGATGTCGGTATATTGATATTTAGCATATCCTTGATTAATTTTTATTAGATTATCTTTAATCAAACCCATAATATATTCATCTTCAAAAGCCAACTTAGTTTGATAGTTTTTAACGGGATCAAAATCATCAATATTTGATAGTGGATAACGAAATAAAGTATTTCTAATTCGACGGTAGATTTCAGCATTTTGTTTGATGATGCCGTCACCGATTCGTAAATCTTCTGAGAAATCACTATTAGCAACTCATAAACGTAAAACGTCCGCCCCATATTGATTACAAATTTTTAGTGGATCAATGACGTTACCGACTGATTTAGACATCTTAAAGCCCTTTTCGTCTAATACGAAACCATGCTTCAATAATTGCTTATATGGGGCCTTATCATGCATCACAACGCCGGTAATTAAAGATGAATTAAACCAACCGCGGAATTGATCTGAACCTTCAAAGTAAATATCAGCCGGGTACGATAAATCATGGTGTGCCAAAATATTATGACTCGTTCCTGAATCAAATCATACATCCATAATATCTTGTTCTTTATAAAGCCCTTTTTGTTTTAGATATTTCGGTGTCAAAAAATGTTCAACGGGGCGACTAAATCAAGCGTTGATTCCTTCACTATCTAAAGTTGTGATAATACTATTAATTAATTCCGGATCATAAATTGGCTCATCGTTAGCATCATAAATGATTGGGATTGGAACACCTCAAACACGTTGACGACTAATACATCATTCCTTCCGATTAGCGATCATTTCCTTCATTCGCTCAACGGTTTTAGGGTGTGGACTTGTCACATCCTCATCTAAAGTTCTAATTATTTGGGGATGCAATTTATCGATATTAACAAATCATTGTTTGGTCGCACGATACATTACCGGTTTTTTTGTTCTTCAATCATGAGCAACACTATGTTTAATAAAGCTCAATTTCAATAATTGTTGATTAGCCTCTAAACGTTCCCCAATGATTTTATTTGCCTTTTCATAAAACACGCCATTAAGTTCTTCATCATTAACTTCATTGGTAAATTTACCTAAGTTGTCAATCGGACAAAAAACATCAATCCCATATTTTTTACATGCTAAATAATCGTCAATCCCAAAGCCTGGCGCATTGTGAACTAAACCAGTTCCACTATCGTCAGTTACATAATCAGCTAAGATTACTTTACATTGTTTTTTATATAATGGATGATGGTAAACCATGTGTTCCAATTTTTGACCATCGATGGTTTGAATAACCTTAACTTCTTTTCAAGCTAACGCTTGCGTTAAATCTTGCAAACGCGCTTGAGCAACTAAATACTTGTTTCCATCGGCCTCAATTTCAACATATTTAAATCGCGGATGAACGGCGATCGCTAAATTACTAGGCAGCGTTCAGGGTGTTGTGGTTCAAATAATTAATCTCGTTTGGGGGTTTAATATTTTGTTTGTCGGAAGGTTAACTGCCACATAAATACTTGGCGATGAAACCATCGCGTATTCAATCTCAGCTTCAGCTAAAGCAGTTTGACTTGACCATGATCAATAAACTGGTTTTAAAGCTTGAAAAATTAATTTCATATCTAACATTTTTTGAAAAACTCTTAATTGATCAATTTCAAATGATTTGTCTAATGTTAAATAAACATCATCAAAATCTGCTACTAAACCCAATCGTTTAAATTGGATTTCTTGTTTAGCAACTTGTTCGATCGCGAAAGTTTTACATTTGTTACGTCTTTCAGCAACAGATAATTCATTGAATTTACCCTTCATTTTTTTAGCTAGTGCATTTTCAATTGGCAATCCATGAGTGTCTCATCCGGGAATGTATAATGAATAATAACCGTTCATCAGTTTTTGTCTTACAATAATATCTTTCACGATTTTGTTTAAAGCATGCCCAACATGAATGTCACCATTCGCATAAGGTGGACCATCGTGTAAAGTAAATTGTTCTTTATCAGTTGAACGTTTTAATAGTTCTGTATAGATTTTATCTTCAATTCATTTTTCTTGAATGATTGGTTCTTTAATATTCAACTTAGCTTTCATATCAAAACTAGTGTTTGGCATATTTAGGGTTGCTTTAAAATCTTTCATTTATTTTACTCCATTTATTGAGATGTTTATTTTAATAGTATATTTAATATATTTACTATAGTATTATACATTAATGTAAAATAAGTATTACAAGATTTATCATAGATTTAAATTTTTTAAGAGGCACCCATGAATGAACGTAACGATAATTTTAACAAATATTTAAAATTAACTAAAAAATATTATTATTCTGAAAAAACCGTTAAGTTAATTAAAACTAATCGGCGGATTTCAATCTCATTAATATTTGTGTTGCTTGTTGCTGGTGTATTATCATTAATTGTTAGTGCTTTTTATAACAACACTAAAACATTGGAAACGGTTTTTTTACCGATTACTTTTAGCTTATGAGGCTTTGCGATAATTTTCGCAATTTTAAGTGCTAAATTTTATATCTTTATAATTCACCGCCAATTAAAAAATAATGAATTAGCTTTTTGAAAAGAAGCTTTTCAAATCGAACAATCGACCTTTATTGATTTAACAACACTAAAAATAAATCATAAGTATCTTGAGTATGATTTTTTAAATGAATCTAAAAAATATTCCGTTACTTATCATAAAAGAAAAATAACCATTTATTATCAAAATGAAATGTTATTTAATGTTAATCGGCAATGATTTTCAAAGCGAGTTGGTTTTGATTCAAAACGACTCTTGATTGCGCGTGGTGATATTTATTTAAACATGATGGATGAAGTTGCTTTACAAACCCAAAAAAATATCAACAATAGCGTTATTGCTATTATTGATAATTTAAAAAATTGTAATTAATTTAAAATTTTAATTCTTTCGTCGGTTGGACGCCTATATGTTTAGCATCCACTAACTCTTTTTCATAACTTTGATATTCTTTAAAAGCTTCAATGACATCATCGAGTACTTGGTCGTATTCGGCCTTGGTGGCAATTTTAAAACCAGCTGCCATATTGTGACCACCGCCACCATATTTAGCGGCAATTTGATTGATTGGCATATTACGCGAACGCAATGACCCCTTCCAAGTTTGGCGTTCAAAATCGTAATATAACGTGCTTCAAATTTCAACCCCTTTAATGTTTCTCATTAAGTTTGGTTCAATCCGACAATCAGGATGTTCTTCACTGACTTTTTTATCAATCACACTATAAGCTAAGATGCCATCTCTAATTTTAGTGTTATCAACTAACTTTGCATTAAATCGAATTTGTTCAAACGAATCACTATATAAATAATCATGTAAATAAGTTTTGTTAATTTTAGCTTTCGTTAAAATTTGAGCTGCGTGATATGTTTTGACACTAACGTTATCAAACAGGAAACGGCCTGTGTCAGTAACTAAACCAGTATACAAACAATTAGCGGCATCACGGTTCATTCTTGTAAATGCGTGATGAATTAATAACTCTTCAATCATTAATGTAATAATTTCACAAGTTGCTGCGTGACTCGCATCAACGTATTGGTAATCGGAATTATATTCCACTAAAGGATGATGGTCAATTCTAAAGGTTTCCTTACATAAGACATGTTTGCCAGTGAAAATTCGTTTTTCATCGGCGGTATCCATAATAATTCCAAATGAAGATTTAATATAGTCATCATCTGGTGCAACTTGTTGATATTCACTAAACACTAAATCGCTCGTGTAAGCATTTAATTCATCAATCCCTGCGATTCTAAAAGATTTATTTTCTTTTTTGTAAGCCCGTTGTAAATATAATGATAGTCCATATGCTGATCCCAAAGCATCAGGGTCAGGTTTTTCATGAACAAAAAAAGTTACATTATCGTATTTTTCCATTAATTTGATTAAAGTTTTAGCCGCTGTTTTAATAGTTTTAATTTCAACTGTTTTTGTATTAGTCATTTTTTATACCTCCATTATATTATAATGGATATGAAAAACAAAGCATGATAAACTATCTATAATTTAGATAATATTGAACTTGTAAAACTAATGGAGTGAATTATTTTTAATTCTGTTTTAGTAAATAACTATCTTGCGTTCCAGCTAAAGTTTTTAATCGTAATAATATTTAAACCGATAATTAAAAATGATGTAACAAATCAATCTAATCATAAATCATAAATTTGATAAACAGCCTTAGAGGAATCCGATCCAGGCACCCCTCCTGGTGTTCATTGCGAAACCGCTTTGCTCATATCAAAAATACTATGCCCGCTCCAAGCAGTATTGATTAATCCAGTTGAATATCGAACAGGCGAAATATAGGAAATATCAACTAAAAAACTATATCTAGATATAGCAGCGATTGAGAAAAGTTGCCCCGATAAAATCATGCTAATTAAAAAAATAGGTAATGATACAGTTAAAATATTTGTTGACGATCCAGTTAATGCAACGATTATAAGACCGATGCTTAAAGCTAAAAGAATGGCAAAAATTTCGGTAAAGAACCATTGTCCAAAATTAATCGCCGGATCATTGACTGTTGATCCATTAATTGGTATTCCTATATCTTGAGTATTGAAAATAATATCTTTTAGAGGCTGATCAATACCACCAGCGATACCATATTTAGCAGTATTGAATCAACCAAATACTAAATAAGTTCACATTAACATTCACAAGATTTGAATAATCATTAAAATAAAATAAAAGCCAATAATCGTCATAATGAAATCCATTGCTGAAATTGGAGTTGCTCCAATCCTCTTTAATAAAACAGATTTTTTGAATTCAGAAATTTGCAGCGGTGCAATAATGACGCCAGCTGACATTGTCATAATTGCCATACCACCAGGCAACGCTTGCTTGAACGACAACTCATTGCCAACAGCTAGCATTGTGAAACCAAAAATAATGACAAAGACTAAACTAAATCCAAAAATAAAAACAGGTGCGAATTTTGACATTCAAAATTGCTTATTAATTAATTCAAGAACAGATAAAATCGCTTTGCTTTTTAGCTTAAAACTATGGTTTTCATGTTGTTTATTTTGTTGCATTTTTATCCCTAACTATAAATTATTATATTTCATTCGCATTCACTATGCAAGTATTTATATTAATTCGCGGCCCACTCTACCGACAGTTTTAAAAATTAAATTTAGGTTTTAAAACTTATCTTGTTGGTCCAATAAGATAATAAAAAAATATGACACCAATTAATGGTGTCATAAATTATTTCCATATTATAAGAGTAGTTTAAAAATTAAACTTTAACCTTATCTTTAGGATGTGCAATAACTTGCGGTGGTATGAATTTATTAACTTGATCATTTGATCTAAATGATACTTCACATACTGTGCAAGCTTTTCTGCCGTGGAATCAACCATCGATGAACATTGCAATAACAGCTAATATCGGTAATACTAGATATAATATTTTAGCAGTTCATGCACCTGGTATCATTCCTAGTAATCCAGGAATCATAATAAGTGAGAAGTCGGGTTGATCATATCCAATAAGTGGATCGATAACTCATCCTCCAGCTAAAACTATCATTGGTAAGAATACCGCAACGATACCTGTAAGTATTCCACCGGCGACAGCCCCTAGAAAACCTCCATTTACATTTCCAAATATTCCTGCAACTCCACCAACAAAGAATAGCGTCATCATGAATGGTACAATTATTAATAAGGTTCCTGGTTGGAAGACGCTTGATCCGCCAACCCCAAGTACGATACCAATACTAATTCCCATACAAACTAAACCAGTAACAATTGATGAAAGGAAGCCAATCAACAATGAATTAGGTGCAAACGGAATTAGCGCAGCAACTGAAATCGCTGGTTTAACACCATTACAACATTTTTGAAACCCTTTAAAAGCTGGAATCAATTCGTGCGTAATCATCATCACACCAAACATTAAAATCTCTACACCTGCAGTGAATGTAAATCCATCTAAGAATGCTTTAACAACTCAGTTATTTTTAGTTAATAGAGTTCCTAAGGCATTGGCAACTAGAGTATGTTGATCAGCCGAAACTAATGTAACACCTTTTGCGCCAAGTTGCGTTAAAGCGTTACTTGCATCGGCAATGTTATGAATAACAAGTGCCTGGTTTTGAACGCCACCCTTAACTGAGTAAATAATATTAATTGAACTAACAGAGCCACTTCAATGACCTTTAGGCCCTGTCAAAATATTTAATTGACCAATTACATCATCTAGGGATGAATTCCCATAAGCCGTTAAGCTATCATTAAAGTATCTTGCATCATGTGGATGCATATCATGAATTATTCCTGCTGGGATAAATAATGCATAGAAAATAATTAACATAACAACTGTCAAC